>JAAZXX010000480.1 GCA_014239995.1 Verrucomicrobiia bacterium | reverse complement strand
GTACGAGGAGGGGGGCCATTGGCTGTTTAACTCGGAGCGGGTGCATGGGGCCTTTGTCGAGGATCTCGAGGGTGGTCTTTATCCCGGAAATCTCAAGGGCCCAGCGAGACTGCATGAGACGGGTGGACTGGAAGGCCTCTGGTTGGATGGCATGGGGCCTCCTGTCCAAGTGGAATCACCTGGTGCTCCAAGGCAATGGCCTTCCCGCGAAATCACCCTGGAGGCTTGGCTTGCCCTGGCCGCACCCGCTCGATTTGGAGGCATCCTCTCCGCTTCGAGACAAAACGTTTCCCCCCAGGAAGGCTGGGTCCTTGGCTTCAACAGTGCCCGGTTTACCTTTGGCCTGGCCTCTGGGACTCACGGGCGCATGACATTTGTCGAGGCGCAGACACCCTATGTGCTGGGTCAATGGTATCATGTAGTTGGAACGTATGATGGAATCACACAGAGGATTTATCTGAACGGGAAACTCGAGGGAACCAACACTTCGGCATCTGGTGAAATCCGGCATGCCGCGGCGGCACCCTTGTTGATCGGGGCCCATGCAACAGAGGCCGGGTTTCGCAAGCTTCAGGGAATCGTGCATGAAGTGCGTGTCCATCCCACCGCCATGGACCCTGCGGGAGTAAGTGAGCGTTTTGAGCGGCATGCCACCGAGGTCGACCAGGCCCTTGTCCTGCCGGAAATATCCCAGTGTCAGACGGCGATTCCGCGCAACAACAGCCCATTTGGAACACGGCGCGCCTTGATCATTGGCGTGGATGGATGCAGGGTGGACTCCCTGCAGGCCGCCGCAACCCCTCATCTGGATGCCCTGGCTGCAAGCGGCGCCTCCAGTTTCAATGGGCGGGCCAGTATCGGGCAGCCCACGGTGAGTGGACCCGGTTGGACGACCCTTTTGACAGGGGTCTGGTCGGACAAGCACAAGGTCCTGGACAATACCTTTTCAGGGCGGGAAGTTGAGAGATACCCCCATGTCTTTGAACATATCCGGCACTTTCATCCGGATGCGTATCTTTCCTCATGGGTCCATTGGGCTCCGATCAACGCGTACATACTGAGCGCTGAAACCGTTCAGATGCCCGGAGACAGCGATGCGAGCCTCAGTGCAAAGGCAGCCTGTCACATCCTCAACGAGGGGCCTGATGTGCTTTATATCCACCTGGATGAACTGGATGTTGCGGGACATGGAGGCGGATTTCATCCTGGAAACCCACACTATCTGGCTACACTGAGCCGACTGGATGGATACATTGGAAAACTCATGGATGCGGTGAACCTGCGCCGGAGTGCTCTTGGGGAAGACTGGCTGGTTGTTTTCTGTAGCGATCACGGTGGCACTTCAGCTGGTTCGCATGGTGGACTCAGCCTGGTTGAAAAGCAGGTTCCCCTGATCATCCAGGGAGCATACGTTCCTTCCGGAAACATCCATCCGGCTCCCTTGAACACGGATGTCGTGCCAACCCTTCTGGCCCATCTGGGGATTGAGGTGCCTTCCTCCTGGGGCCTGGATGGTCGGACCGTCGGCGTCATTCCGGAGCTCGCCATCAAGGCAGGTGACGAGGATGTCACCCTGCGCTGGCCAGGGATTGCGACTCTGCAAAGCACGTCCTCCCTGAAAGACTGGAAGAAGGTGCCTCATGCCAGGAGTCCTTACGTCTATCATCCCTCCAGTGATCAGGCATTTTTTCGCCTGGTTCCCTAGTGCGGTGTCATCACTCTTTCTGACTCATCCGGTGGATGATTCTTACCTTGGTGGCATCCGTATTACGGGCCCGCTCATCTGTGGATAACCCTCCACCCTCCACCCTCCACCCTCCACGCAGGGGTTTTGCCCGTGCAAGGCTGAGCCGGACATGAACCGGTCTTGCGCGTTACAGGGTTTGACCTTATCACCCAAACGCTTCGCAGGGCCATGTCCGGTTTGATGATGAGAGGGGTTCCCTCGGAATGCATCCCTTAATTTGGCCGCACCACCACGTCATCAATGTAGAACCCTGCCCCGGCCCCGACGCTGTCTGTGGTCAAGCGAAACTCAACCTGAATTTTCCTGCCTGCATTCGGGCCAGCCAGTCGAATGCTGCGCTGTACCCATATGGGGCTTGCCCCAGCTTGAATGAAGACCTCCTGGATCAGGTCTCCCGAGTCGGCATCCAGAATGCGCACGCTGACGTTGTGGAAATCGATTTCCGTGTCCACCTCGTGGAATTCCTGGAAGCTCAGGTTGGCAATGGGGACCTCGCTCAGGTCGATGACGGGAGATCTCAGCCAGGATTCTGTGTTCGCCTCGAAGGTGCCATCCAGGTCCGTACCGTAGGCCTTGCTTCCGGATGCGGCTCCGTTGGGACCCACGGTGGGGGTGCCCCATTCCCATTCATCCTGCGCGCCACCGTGCGTCCAGCCTGGGTTTGAGGACTCGAAATCATCCTCAAACACCGGGGGTGGGGGCACGGAAACGACCTGGTAGAACCCCATGTTTTCCGGGGCTGTGAATGTGGTGGCATAACGTCCTTCCCCCAGGTCCTTGAATGAAAGGTCTCCCATGTCACTCCAGGAAGCGTCCATGGTTTCCTTCACCTGGATGACATGTGATCGGGTGTCAAAGGGGGTGAAAAAGGCCAGTGTCAAGCTGTCTCCCGTGTGTTCAATCGATTCAATGGAGATGGGATCCAGTTCCTCGGACAAAGGTTTTCCGTTCAGGCCGTTGACGTAGATGGCCAGGATGTCACTGCTGGACAAGGCCCGTTGCCATATGCCCAGGTCATCCATGCCTCCCTGGTAAGGACGGTTGATCCAGTTGTCATCCTCGATTTCATAATTACCAAGCACCAGCGGCATGGTGTTCAATTCGCCCAGTCGTCCCGGGAGAGGATTGCCCACCGGTTCGCCATTTCGATACCACTGGATGGTTCCCTTGCGCGCCACGTAGGCGAAGTGCTGCCAGCTCTCCGTCTCCACGGTGTTGCCGGGGGATGAGTAAGGAGTCTTGCCAATACCGTGAACACGCGCGACGCCACCGTTGATGAACACAAAGTCATAATTGACGTCCTTTCTGATGACGCGATCGTGACCTCCGACGCGGACGGGGTTCAGCCACACCGACACCGTGGCCTCGGTGCTCAGGTTCAGCGATGGATCGTGGGGAATCTGACCAAAATCGTCCTCTCCATCAAAGAAGAGGGCTCCACCGATGATGCCCGACTGGTAGGCACCCATTTCAAAATTGTGGAGTGAGGCCTGAAGGTCGTTACCGCTGCTGTCGCTCAGGGATGTTCCTGAGGTCTCGTCAAAGGTGAAGTGGGCCGCAAGCCCGCTGGTGATGGATCCCAGTTCCTCGATGGAGAGAGTGGCAGGCTCGCTGGTCGACTGGCCCTTGGCATTGGTAATCGTGACCGAGTAGGCGCCAGCATTCGAGGGGAGCAAACGTGCGAGGGTCAATTGCCGACCGGTGGCTCCCTCGATCGCTTGTCCCTTGTGCAGCCACTGGTAGGAGACAGGTCGCAACCCCGTGGCAACCACACTGAAGGTGACGGTGGTGCCCTCAAGTTTTTTCTGGGCGACGGGTTGCACCTCGATACTTGGAGCGCCCTCCACATCCTTACCGGCCAGTGCCAGTATTTCTGCCTCGCTGAGAGGACGCTGCCACAGGGCAAGCTCATCC
>JAAZXX010000047.1:9324-12796 GCA_014239995.1 Verrucomicrobiia bacterium | reverse complement strand
AAGTTCCCCCACGATGGGAATTCCGGCCTGCTGCACTGCACTTATTATCGAGGAACCCAACATCACACCCGGATTCACGACTGCCAGTTCGAAGGGCTCCGCTGGTATTGAGGCTTGCCCGAGCACGACCCGCACACCCGATCGCTTCAGTAACTCGATCTCACGATCCGGGTAAGGAACCTCAACGGCATCCGTACCCATCATGCAGACCTCAGCTCCCTGTCCGGCAAGGTGGGCTGCCGCACATCGGCCGCTTTTACCAAGGCCAATCACCAAAACCTTCTTGTTGTTCCAATCCGTCATTACTGGCTCTGAATTAAAGTATAAAAGGTTCTTAACGTATTTTCAATGTGAGTATGGCGCTTGATTTTCTCACCCTCGAGGTCACTTCGTTTCAACTGGAAACCATCTGCGATTTTCGCCCATCCATTGGTGTTCTCCTGAATCTCGTGCCTGATCATCTGGATCATTATGATTCCCTGGATGCCTATGCACGAGTCAAGGCACGCCTGTTTGAAAATCAGCAACCTCACGACTGGTGCGTTATCCAGAGTGAAGCACTGGCAAGGTTGCGAAGCCTTGGAGTGCGGATTCCAGGAAAAGTGATGACCTTCAGCGCTGAAAACCGTCGGGCCGATGTTTACCTGGATCGCGGTCTGCTGATCAGCAAGGTGGAAGGATGGACTGGACCACTGCTCAACATGGTGGATGGGCATCTTTCAGGTCCCCACCAGGCTGAAAACCTCATGGCTGCACTCTTGGTTGGGCGCATTTTGCGCATTCCTCTGGAAACGGCCAAAAAAGCCACCCAATCCTTCAAGACCTTACCTCATCGGGGGGAGCGTGTACGCGAACTCGGAGGTGTGCTATACATCAACGATTCAAAAGCAGGTAATCCACATGCGACTGCGCAGGCCCTTCGCTCGGTGAGGCCAGTGCGCGCAGGTGAACCAAATATCTGGTTGATTGCCGGTGGTGATGATAAAGGCCTTCAGCATCATGATTTGGGGCCACTCATTTCCCAGAGGGTCAAAGGTGTGTTCCTGATCGGTAAATCCAGGGATCGCCTGAGGGCTGCTTGGAGTTTATTTGCGCCTTGTCAATTTTGTGAAGACCTGGTAGAAGCTATCAGCGGAGCAGCCAAGCAAGCCTTACCTTCTGACGTCGTACTATTATCCCCTGCTTGCTCCAGTTTGGATATGTTTCGGGACGACGAACACCCCGGAGAGGTGTTCCGGAAAGCCGTAAACCAACTCAGCACGTCGCGGATGCCCAGCAAGGACGCTTCCGCTGTTGAATCCGTTGTGCCATCATTCGATCAAAAACCGAGTTCGATCGCTGCTGATAAGCAGTGATCTACTGGTTTTCGCGAAATCATATGATGCAGTTTTTAGAAGAATAAATCAAGAAATGTGATACATTGTAACTTTCATGAAAGACCAAAGTCCGCTCATCCCGTCCGGTTCTGCCCTAGAGCAATTGCAGCGAAGCAAAACCAAGGTGCTCTCCACTGTGTTCGTCATCGTCGCGGCACATGTGCTTCCCATCACGGGGCTGCTTTTGATGCAGGGTTGCAAACCAGATGCCCAGGTGATGAGCGAGAACGGTGAGCAAAGCGAACAAGCTTCAGATCAGGAGGGAAAACCAGTTGGAGATAATGAACTTTATGGCGAATTTGTGAGCAAGAATGAGTCGCTCAGCATGCCTATCAAGGATGCACCGGGTGGAGCAAGTGCTCCACTCAGGGAAGATCCCACCAGCATCGCTCCAGATCGTGCTCCCGATCTGGATGTGGACCCCTCCAATGACTGGGTGATCAAGGAACAGGTGACCGGCGTGAGTGATAAGTCCTCATCTGCGGAGAAACCTCAAAAAGGCAACCCATCGGAAAGTCCGACAGTGGCCAAGGGACTTGTGGAACATACCATTCAATCAGGGGATATGCTTTCGACCCTGGCGAAAAAATATCGTACGACACTCAATGATCTCGTGGAAGCTAATCCTGGAATCAATCCGCGCCGCCTGAAAGTTGGTTATCAACTTGTTGTACCGCAAGGGACGGCCGTGGTGCTGAAGGAAAACAAGGCGGCACCCGTTGCGCCTGGCAGGGTCTATGTTGTCAAGGTTGGAGACTCCCTCAGCGGCATCGCCAAGGCAAATGGAGTGACGCTGAGCGAATTGAGAACTGCCAACGATATCAGGACTCATATCATTCACCCTGGCCAGCAGCTTTCCATACCGGTCAAGAACGTGGCATCGGGTCGTTGACAAATTCGATCGGGCTGGAGTCAGTTGTCCATTGAAAGGCAAGGTCCATGAGCGTATGCGATAGCAAGAGCCATAGCTTAAAGCAGGCTGCTTACCTGCTCATCGCCTGTGTCCTGCTGCTGCTTACCTTCGGGGCGGTGATGCTTTACAGCGCCAGCATGCACATGGAAGGGTCCTTCCTGTTGGTCAAACATCTTGTTTTTGTTACGCTTGGGCTCTGCGGCGCCTTTTTTCTCTCTTGGAAGGATTACGCGTGGATACGGCGGCATGCGGTCAAGCTATTTGTGATGGCAGCCGGCCTGCTGGCCCTCATATATGTGTTTGGGGAGGTGAGGAATCACGCAAGACGTTGGTTTATTTTTAGCATCGGCAGCAGGGAGATCAGCTTCCAGCCCTCTGAGTTTGCAAAACTTGCTCTGATTGTTTTTCTGGCTTGGTATGGAGAAAAATACCGTGATCAAATGCAGTCATGGGGACGTGGGTTTCTCTATCCGCTCTTACCGATCGGGATCATGCTTGCATTGATTTTTGCTGAACCCGATCGTGGTACGACCATTCTACTGGGGGCACTTACGGCTGTGATCTTGTTGCTTGCCGGTTCTCCCTGGTCCGGCTTTGCCACCCTTCTTGCCGTTGGTTTCGGAGGCCTTACCTACCTTTTTACCACCCAGGCCACACCTCGGGGGCGTCTGCTGGCCTGGTTGAATCCTGAACAATTCAATGGAGATCAGGCCTATCAGATTTGGCAGTCACTTCTGGCATTTGGCTCTGGAGGTGTCGAGGGCAAGGGATTGGGGGAAGGTAGGATCAAAATCAACTTCCTTCCTGAACAACAGACCGATTTTATTTTTGCAGTGATTGGGGAAGAGATGGGTCTGATTGTCTCCGTGGGCGTCATTCTGGTCTTTGCCATGGTGGTTTCTTCTGGACTCTACATCGCCTGGCATGCCCGAGATCGTTTTGGCTTCTTGACGGCTTCTGGCATTACATTTTTGATCGGAATGCAGGCGCTCATCAATATGGCCGTAGTGACAAACACACTACCCAACAAGGGGCTTTCTTTGCCTTTTATCAGTTATGGTGGGTCTAATCTTCTTTTCATGCTTGCTGGTGTCGGCATCCTGGTGAGTGTTGCACACCATTCCATTCAAGCGATGGGCATGAATGGACCTGTTCCTGTTGAATCTGAGGAATTACTGCGAGG
>JAAZXX010000047.1:0-9314 GCA_014239995.1 Verrucomicrobiia bacterium | reverse complement strand
GCTGAATATTTCAGAGCAAACGGTAAAGCAATCATGATGGTTCAATGCAAAAAAGAGTCGTTATAGCTGGTGGTGGCACTGGAGGTCACCTTTTCCCGGGGGTAGCTGTGGCAGACGAGTTCAGGCGACTGGGGCATACGCCCTTTTTACTTTTATCGGACAAGCAGGTGGACCTTCAGGCGGCCAAGACACTCGAGCATCCTCATGCACATCTCTCCTCCGTTGCATGGCAGCGGGGTAGTCGCTTGGTTTTTTTGACAGGTTTCATGCGTGGATTGAGGGAAACGGCGTCCATCTTCAAGGTGCGCCAGCCAGACGCTGTTCTGGCCATGGGAGGTTTCACCAGTCTTTGCCCTGTATTCATCGCCCGTTTGCGGCGCCGGCCTGTTTTTTTGCATGAAAGTAACAGTATGCCAGGACGTGCTGTTCGCATTCTTGCCCGCTGGGCCAATAAGGGATTTGTCGGTTTTGAAAAGGCTTCCCGCCGTCTTTCTGGCTTGCAGTGTTTTTCGACTGGAACGCCAGTGCGATCTTCCCTCAGGCAATTGGACCGGCAAACCTGCTGCAAGGCATTGGGATTTGACGCGCGTCGTCCGGTCTTACTTGTTACAGGCGGAAGTCAGGGCGCTTTGGGTTTGAATCGTTGTATGACCGATAGCCTTGCAGCTATCGGTCGATCTTTGCCGGAACTCCAGATCCTGCATCTAGTAGGACTGAACGATGATATTGATAAAATCCGTACATGCTATCGACATGCGGGGGTTCAGTGCCTTTTATATCCTTTTTTCAAGCGCATGGATTTAGCCCTGGGTGCAGCGGATGCAGCAGTGGGGCGGGCTGGTGCCTCCTTCATGGCCGAGCTTGCAGCGGTGCGCTTGCCTAGCCTTTTGATCCCGTTTCCTCACTCTGCTGAAAATCATCAAAGGGAGAATGCCTTGACCTTTGCGGACCAAGGTGCCGCCCTCCACGTTGATGAATCTGAAGCCACCCCTATTTGCGTGGTTTCTGCGCTGAAGACATTGATTCAGGAGGAAGATACTCGTGTGAAAATGAAGTCTGCTCTGGCTGCCCTCGATTATCCGGATGCAGCAGAGAAGATTGTCAGTCGCATGTTGTCGTAAATGGACTGGCGTGAGGGACTGGTGGCAGCCAGAGCCGCCAGCAGAAGGTCAAGACCATCCGATCATGAAGCCATGAAACCACTTTCACTGCAATGGTTTTGAACTCCACCACATTGAAAGAGTGCTTGAGCAATGCCTCCAGGATCAAGGTGGACGAGTCTCTTGGACCTAAAACCACACTCAGAGTGGGAGGGCATGCGGACCTTTTTCTCCAACCGGCTTCCAGGGATGACTTGATTGCAGCTTTGAGATGGAGTCGTATGCACGGTGTCCCGGTGACCATGCTGGGCCGAGGTTCCAATCTCCTGATTCTGGATGGAGGTATTCGGGGCCTGGTGATATCCCTTTCCGATCGTTTTTTCTCTCGGATCGAGGTGCAGGATGAACGCCTGACCTGTGGTGCCGGTGCCCGTCTCAAGCAACTCGCTGAGACCTCGCGCATGGCGGGTCTATCGGGACTGGAATTCCTTGAAGGAATCCCGGGTTGTGTAGGGGGTGCCTTACATATGAATGCCGGGGCGATGCAGCAGTGGACTTTTGACCGCGTCGAGAAAATAACCACCATGGACCGCGAGGGCGATCTTCATGTATGGAAGGGTAGCGAAGTGGAAGTGCATTACCGCTCTTGCCCCTTGTTGCGTGAGCACATTGCCATTGAGGCTGTCTTTCTCGGTACGCAGTCCAATCCATCGGTGATCAGGAAGACCATGGACAATTACAGTCGCCGTCGTCGTCTATCCCAGCCCGTTGCCTCCAGTGCGGGTTGCATGTTCAAGAATCCTGACCACATTTCTGCTGGCAAATTGATTGATGAACTTGGCTTGAAGGGAACACGTGTTGGGGAGGCGATGATATCCGAATTGCATGGTAATTTTATCGTCAACCTTGGCGGAGCTGTTGCGGCGGATGTGGTCAGCCTGATCAAACTTGTCCAAGAGAGGGTGATGAGTGCTCATCAGATCGAGCTTGAAGTGGAAGTGCAGGTGGTAGGGGAATGAATGCGATGATGCATATCACGGTTCTGATGGGAGGTGACTCCACCGAGCGCGATGTTTCTCTTCGTTCTGGTCAGGCCGTTATCAAGGCCCTTACCGAGAGGGGACATCAGGTTTCGGGTTTTGATCCCGTCAATGGTAACCTGGAACTTCCTCCCGATACCGATCTTGTTTTTCTGGCATTGCATGGCAGCTATGGTGAAGATGGCTCCATCCAGGACCTTCTTGAATCCATGGGGATGCCTTACACGGGAAGTGGCCCGATCTCCAGTCGCCTGGCATTTGACAAGCTTGCTGCCAAGCATTTGTTTGAGGAACATGGACTTTCGACGCCACCCTTCATTGCCGTAAAGGACGCTAATTTCCCCTTCCCCGAGGAGCTTGGTCTGCCATTGGTTGTCAAACCTGTTCGCGAGGGTTCCAGTGTCGGATTGCGTTTTGTTCACGCAAGGGACACTTGGCCTGAGGCACTTGAATACGTTTTACGATATGGAGGAGAGGTCCTTGTTGAAAGGTGTATTCCCGGCCGGGAACTGACCGTTGCAGTTCTGGATGGCAAGGCATGCCCTATTGTTGAAATCAAGCCTAATGATCAAGCATCCTATGACTATGAGCACAAATACACCGCAGGTGCGACACGTTACTTCTGTCCGGCAGACCTGGAATCAACAACGGCAGATCGATGCAAGGAACTCGCGCTGGCTGCTTACAGGGTGCTCGGCTGCGAGGGGTATGGCAGGGTAGATCTCATGCTGGAGGGAAATCAACCTTTTCTACTGGAGGTCAACACCCTTCCGGGCATGACGGAAACCAGCTTGCTTCCCATGGCCGCATCTGCCGCTGGAATGCCTTTTCCCGAGCTTTGTGAATGGATGGCCAGCGAGGGTCTCAGGCGTCATCAATCCAGCTCGAATGAAGCTGGAGTGTCAAATTTCCGTTGAATGCCATGTTTACCAACTTACGACAATCACCTTTTAACCCTGGCCAGAATCCTGAGGATATCGGCTTGGGTTGCCAGCGTCGTGAAAGACGGCGGCGCACCATTGGCCAATGCATCCGTTTCGTGGGCTACACAGGAAGCCTTCTACTCGGTATCTGGATGCTCCAGGGGGGAATACAGCTTTTTCTTGAAAACTATGTATGGACCAATCAGAGCCTTGCTCTGAAGCGCTTTCAGGTCCGTTCACAGGGGGTGATTCCGCAGCATTTGCTGATACAATGGACAGGCATGCGTGCGGGTGATAATCTGCTCTCATTCCACTTGGCGGATGTTAAACGTAATCTCGAGCTTTCACCTTTTGTTGCTGAAGCTGCCGTGGAGAGGGTTTTTCCAGAGACGCTCAGTATCCACGTCAGGGAACGGAACCCCAAGGCAAGGATTCAACTGCTCCAATTGGAGCGATCCCCGGATGCAACCCTGAAACTCATGCCCCTGCTGCTTGATGAGGAAGGAGTGATCATGTCCATGCCCAACCAGGGTGAAGTCCCGGTGGCCCTGCGACTCAGGTGGCGGCAGTTGCCCGAAATTATTGGTATCACTGGCCTCCATCTGCGGGTAGGGCACAGGGTGACGGAGCCCCGACTCGCGGCTGCAGTGCAATGGGTTGTCGCCTTCGAGAAATCCATCTTAAAGGATACCATCGGTATCGCCACCATCAGCATCTCCGAAAAAGATCAGCTTTGCGTGATCACCGAGGACGGTCAGCAGGTGCTTTTTGGATATGAGAATGTTGAGTCCCAGTTATCCAAGTGGATGCAAATTATGAACTTCGGTCGCCAGATTGGTAGACGTCTTGCCTTTCTCAATCTGACCATTCCCAATAACATGCCTTTTGAATGGGTGCCGGAGGAAGCATTGCAGGCTGACAAGCACCATCATCGAACGCAACCCCCCTCATTGAACCATGTGGACGTCTAAGCAGGATTCTCTCGTAACTGCCCTTGAGATTGGTACTTCGAAGGTTGTCGTGATTGTCGCGGAAGTCAACGAATCAGAAGCCATTAACATTATTGGTTTTGGTCAGTCCCGCTCGAGAGGGGTGATCAAGGGGCAGATCGTGGATACCAAATTGGCTTACGATGATATCCGCCAAGCTATCAAGGATGCAGAGGAAAAGGCCGACAGGGAACTGCATCAGGTTTACCTTGGAGTCACCGGTCAGCATGTCACCTCCAGCAATTACACCGGATCCCACGCGATCGCTTCGCTGGACCGTTGTATCACGGGGGAAGACTTGGAGGATGTCATGGCCAATGCCAGGCGTTTTAACCTCTCCCAAGGGCAGCATATGATCCACGTGATTCGGCAGCAGTTCATGGTGGACGGTCGTGCGACAATGCACTCACCAGTTGGTTTGCCTGGTTCGGATTTGGCAGTCGTACTGCATGCGGTGCAAGGCTATAAAGACCGGTTGCAGCGTCCTGTTCAGCTCTTACGCAAAATGAAACTGGAGGCTGAAAACCTGGCTTTCAACGGTCTTGCCTCCGCCTTGGCTGTTTTGAATCCCACCCAGAAAGCGGATGGAACCCTGGTAATTGACCTGGGTGGTGGAACCACTGAATATGCTGTTTGCTCAAGAGGGGTTGTTTGTCACTCAGGTGTTATTGCCGTCGGTGGTGATCACGTGACCCAGGACATTGCCACTGGATTGAATTATACTTTCTCCAGAGCTGAAGACCTCAAGATCAAGTTTGGATCTGCCATGGTTACGGAGTCGGTACGTGGGCAGGTAAGGGACATCCTCAACGAAACCGGACTGACTGATCACCGTGTGAACATTGAAAATCTGCGGCGAATCATGTCGGAAAGGCTCAAGGAGACCTTTGCCATCGTTGGAGCGGAACTGGATCGCTGCGATATGGTGGATATGGTGCAATCCGTGGTCTTGTGCGGCGGTGGGGCATACACCCCCGATATTTGCACGCTGGCGGAGAAAGTGCTTGAGTTGCCTGTTCAGGTGGGCGCAGGTGTGAACCTGCATGGTCCAAGTTCCATCATTGAGCGCCCTGAATACGCCACTGCTCTCGGACTGTTGAAATTTGGAGTTTTCGATTTCGCGCGGCGACGGGAGAGTCACACGGACAGGGTTCCGTGGAGCCAGCGTCTCAAGAATCTACTTCGCATCGAACAATAAACCTTTATTCCCAGCCAATGTCCTTAACTGAACCTATCAAGATGTCCCATCCTTCCGCTTCGCATGGGGAACCCCTGATTTGTATAGGCCAAATGGGAGGGCTCGTTGGCTCCATCCTGTTGGAGCATGGAAAAATGCCCGTTCGAGGGGTCGCACTGGATAACGATTTTTCTTATTATCAGGCACTGCATTCCTCCATGTTTAAATTTTCATGTGATGCCGATGGGAGCATACAACCCTTCGTGCCAGATGGGCACGAGGATGCCATGGAATCAATCAACCTCCAGGAATTATTTAAACAGGAAGGCACAAGTGCTTGGGTCCTGGTGCTTGTAGGATTAGGTGGGGTGTTTTCAGACCAAATCATCCCTCAGGTCGTCTCATCCATCCAGGCACAAGGCAGCATGGTCGTTGTGGTTGCTTCACTTCCTTTTGACATGGAAGGAGAGGCAAAAACAAAACAGGCCGAGAAGACCCTCGACACCCTCCTTCAATCTGCTGATGCTGTCATTGCCATTCCCAACCAGGCCCTCCTGAAAGAGCATGCCAGCCCGGTCAAGATGAAAACGGCTTTTGAATTGAGTCGGACTGCTTTGGCACAGGCTGTCGATGGTGTATGGGAAATGTTGCGTGCCGATGGGCTTACCAACATCGAGATGAGTCATTTGAAGGATCTTTTTCAGGGACATCACGTGAAGGGACTATTTGCCTCCGGTCAGGCCGCGGGATTCAACCGCGCAAAGTGCGCCGTTGAATCCCTCCTTGGACATCCCCAGATGGAGGATGGGGCCGCTCTCGCTTTGGCCGACGCATGCCTGCTCCAGATAACTGGCGATGAGAGCCTTACCTTTAAGGAAGTGGACCGGATCGAGCGAGCCTTAAGCCGATTGCTTCCTGCTGGAATATCCCCTGTCGTGGGTACCTCTGTGTGTGGTACCCGCGAAGGCTGGTTATCCATACGCCTGGTCAGTGCCCATTTTTCCCAAGCCAAGGAAAACTTGCTTCATGTGAGTCCTGGTGAACCTGACGCCACACCGGATTCCTTCAAGGTGACCATTCAAAAAAAGACGCCTTTGCCCCAGGAAGCAATCATTGAGGAGGAAGCCGCAAAGGGCGACGCTCCTCTCCTTGGAGGCAATGTCGAGGACCATGATTCTGGGCCAATCAACCCACTTGAGCCCCCGCTTGGAACGCGTTCATCTCAACGCGGTAGTAAGCGGTATTTTCAAACTCTTCTCAATTTAGGGGCCAAAAAGAAAGGGCGATTTGCAAGCTGTGACCCTACCTATTACCACTCCATCAACCTCGATGAACCCACATTCCAGCGCAAGGGAGTTCTGTTTAATTAAGCAAGAGTTGAGAGGTTGAATCACCGCCACGTCCCATCTGTCGTATGAAAAAAAGATACTTTCTGCAATTCCTCCTGTGGCTGGTTTTTGCCCTTGCTCATCCGGAATGTGTGGCCAAGCCTCCGAACATTATCTTTCTTTTTGCCGATGACCAGGCTTACGACACGCTCGGGTGCTATGGCAACCCGGATGTCAGGACCCCCAACATTGATCGGCTCGGGCATGCGGGACTTATTTTTGATCGTCATTACAACACCACGGCAATCTGCATGGCAAGCCGTGCCAATGTGATGACCGGTTTGCTGGAATACCGGACGGGTTGCAACTTCATGCATGGACCCATGATGCGAAGCATATGGGAACAGTCATACCCGGTGCGCTTACGTGCGAAGGGCTATCGAACGGGGTTTGGAGGGAAATTTGGTTTTGCCGTTGCGGATGCTCCAGGTCAGTCTGCTGATGAACATCAATATGAACATCTTCCTCTGGAGGATTTTGATTTCTGGGTGGGTGGGGTTGGACAAACACACTACGCAACGGAGAAAAATAAATACCTTGCCCACTATGCGGACAGATTTTCCCACAGCACCAGGGCGTATGGTGCTGCCGGAATTGACTTTATTCGCACATCTTCCAAAACCAAGCAACCCTTCTGCCTGACCTTGTTTTTCAAGGCACCGCATCGCCCGACGACTCCGGATCCTGCCTTTGATGATGTTTACAAGGCTACGACTTTTCGAAAGCTTCCCAACTACGGTCGTGCCTTCGGGAATCATCTGGCTCCCCAGAGCCGATTGGGACGTCAATACCCGCGTTTCGAGGAGTGGGGCTATCACACTGAGACAAGCTACCAGGACGCCATGCGTACTTATCACCAACAGATATATGGGATTGATGTGGCTGTTGGCATGATTCTGGACGAATTAGAGATACAGGGGATTGCAGATGAAACCGTGATTATTTATTCCTCTGACAACGGTTTTTTCAACGGGTCTCATGGATTGGGAAGCAAGGTGCTGCCTTATGAAGAGGGTGCTCGGGTGCCCATGGTGATTTTTGATCCGCGCGTTCCAGTCTCGCATCGAGGGCGACGAACGACTGCTGTCAGCGGTAATATCGACATTGCAGCCACGATCATGGATTTGGCTGGTATTGAGAACCGATCCAAGCTGGATGGTCAAAGCCTGATGCCCTTGGTCAGGGGACAGGTAGCATCGATTCGAGAGCGATTGCCTCTCATCCAGGTATGGGGTGCAACAGGGAGCCTGACCTTTGGGGTGGTAACGCAGCATTACAAATACCTTTATTGGTGCTATGGCGAGGGAATGCAGCCCCGTGAGGAGCTATTTGATCTCCAGTTTGATCCCTACGAGATGCGCAACCTGCTCCACATCCCTACTGAGCACCCGGCTCTGCCGCGCATGCGTGCACACTACGCCAGCGAGTTGGCTTTGTGGAAACAAATGGCGGTTCCCTTCCATGGTTATCAGCCCTTTGGAATTATTTTTGATCCCGAGGTTCCATGGGCACGTAAACGAGACCTGTTGCCTGCTCCATTCAAGCCCTAGCGAACCTCTTTTGTGGCCGCAAATGCGATGCACCATAGCGCCTTTCGAGCCTCGCCTTCTTTGAGCTTTGCAGCGAAGGTCACCTTGCCTAGTATGATGACATGAATTTCAGGCATGTTTGTCTTTGCATGTGCCTTTTAAAGGGCACATGCCCTGCAGAGATTCCGGATGACTTTCCAACGGTTCCGGATGACTTTGAGGTACGGCTCTTTGCCAGGGAACCCATGGTGCGCAACCCGTGTGCGATCACTTTTGATGCTGCAGGTCGACTGATGGTAGGTATGGGACCACAGTATCGCCGGCCTACGCCTGAAACCCGAGGTGATGCCGTCTTTATTCTTCTGGATAGGGATGGTGACGGTGTGGCTGACCAACGCAAGCAATTTGCGGGCGGATTAAACAGCATTCAGGGCATGGCTTGGCGTGGAAATGAACTATGGGTTGCCAATGCGCCTGATTTGACTGTATTGCGCGATACTGACGGGGATGATGAGGCAGACGAATACCTGCGTTTATACACGGATCTTGGCAATATTGAGCATGGTCTCCATGGACTGAATTGGGCTCCTGATGGTAAACTTTACATGTCCAAGGGTAACTCCAAGGGACTCAATCAGTCACCCGATCGCATTGCTCCCAGAGCCTTTCGTGAACTTTGGGGCATGAAAGCTCCTGAAGGCACTCCGGATTTTCCAACCCCCGTTTTGTTCGATAAGGATTCCTACCGGAATGCCTTTCATGATCCCGACGATGACTGGGGATTGAACGGAGGCGTGCTTCGCTGCAATCCTGATGGCAGTGGACTCGAAATCGTCGCTCGAGGTTGTCGTAATCCCTGGGATATCACCTTTGATTCCAGCTTTAACTGGCTGGGGACGGATAATGACCAGAACCTTGGAGACAAGATATTCTCTCCTTTCTTCAGCGCCAATTTTGGATGGGGACATCCATGGAGTTATGATTGGCGTGGGGATGATCATTTGCCATCGGCCCCCTCGGCAGGTCCTTTGTTTGAAGGCTCAGGAACAGGGATTGTCTTTTGCGATGTTGATGGGTATCCCGATGCCTATAATGGGGTTTACCTGATCAATGATTGGCTTAAGCGTGTCATATATATTTATCGTCCGGACTGGAAAGGTGCTCTGAT
>JAAZXX010000479.1 GCA_014239995.1 Verrucomicrobiia bacterium | reverse complement strand
GGGTGGCCAAAATAAAATAATCCACCGATTCATCGATTTCATCAAGATCCAGGGTACCCTTTTGAACACGTTTGGCAATGGCCTTGGCGGCATCGGTGATTTCCTGCCGTGCGCCATAACTCAATGCGAGCACCATGGTCATCCCATCATTAACAGACAGTGTCTCCATGCTTTCTGCCAATTGCTGACGCACCTTGGCGGGTAGTTGATCGATCTGCCCGATGGCGTCAAGTTGCACGTTATAACTGTTGAACTCGGGAATTTCTGTCCGCAGAAAGCGCGCCAGGTAACGCATGATGGTATCAACCTCCGCCTTGGGCCGATTCCAATTTTCCGCGGAGAAGGTAAAGAGCGTGAGGTATTGAATCCCCAGGCGACTGGCGGTTCGCACAACGGTCCTCAAGGACTCCAGGCCACGTCGATGACCAATGGTCCTGGGAAGTCGACGTTGTTTTGCCCATCTTCCATTTCCATCCATGATGATCGCTATGTGCTTGGGCAGCACTTCCCTGGCCTGGGCGCTGAGCTTTTCCAGAGGATCAATCATGCGAGGCCTTTGCGCGGTAGCTTGCTGAATGTTGCCCTAGACTAGCCGAATGGTTTGTTTTCGATCTGGGCCCACGGAGACGGATGATAATTTGGCTCCGGTAACCTTGGCTATGGCCTTTAGGTATTGGCGCGCACGCAGTGGCAAGTCCTTCCATGATCGACATTTTTCAGTGGAGCATTGCCAGCCCTTGAATGTTTCATAGACGGGTTCACACCTTTCCAGATCCAAGGTACTGGGTGGCACGTGCCTGACGGTTTCCCCATCGAGCTTGTAAGCCACACAGACATTGATGGATTTCAACTGATCGAGCCCATCCACGTTGGTGACTGAAATGTCGTTGAAACCATTGACCATGCACGCATGACGAGTCAAAACCGCATCGAACCAACCGCATCGCCGTGCCCTGCCGGTGGTGGCACCGAATTCACGTCCCATGTTGTGGAACATGTCACCGAGTGCTGCCTCCTCGGTAGGAAAAGGTCCCTCGCCAACCCGCGTGGTATAGGCTTTCATGACGCCGACGACACGATCAATCCTGTTTGGAGGCACCCCGGTCCCTGTGGAGGCTCCTCCGGAAGTGGTGGAAGAGGATGTCACGTAGGGATAGCTTCCGTGATCGATGTCGAGAAAGGTGCCCTGGGCACCCTCGAAAAGCAGTCGTTTCTTTTGCTCCATGGCCTCATGCAGCATGAGAAGTGTATTGGTCACCAGAGGTTTCAGGCGCTCCCCTGCTTCGAGATAGGAACCCAGCACCCCTTTGAAGGAAACGGGCTTGAGGCCATGCTCGCGCAAGGGAATGTTATTGACTCGAATCCTCTCCTTGAGCATCCCGGCAAAACGATCCGGCGACATGAGGTCCGCAAGCCTTATCCCGACACGCGCGACCTTGTCGCCGTAGGCAGGACCGATACCACGCCCAGTGGTGCCAATTTTCTTTCCACCCTTGGATGCCTCGCGCAAGGCGTCCAGGGATCGATGATAGGGAAGGACAAGATGGGCATTTTGGCTAACGAAAAGGCGTCCCTTGACATTGGTTCCAAGCTTAAGCAATCCATCAATTTCGGATACAAGATGAACGGGGTCCAGGACCACACCGTTTCCAATGATACACTTTTTACGGGCCCGAAGGATGCCGGAAGGTATGAGATGAAGTACATACTTTTTTTTCCCAACAAGGACGGTGTGTCCGGCATTGTTTCCTCCCTGCATACGAACGACAATATCCGATTCGTCAGTCAGGACATCGATGATTTTACCCTTACCCTCATCACCCCACTGGGCTCCTACTAAAACAGTGTTCGGCATAATATTTCTGGCCTTGAGAAAAAATAAAAAGCCCCGAGTGTGCTTCGGGGCCTGTGAGTGCACCTGTCAATAAAATCAATGATGAACCAGGTTATTCTGCATCGAGCTTGAGGGGACTGGTCAGCGACTCCAGATTCAAACCAGGCAAGGCGGGAGGAGCGATGATGGCATCCCCTGCTGGCGCAGCATCACCTTCTTCTTCGATGGCCTTGATATATTCAGATCGGTGTTTGATCAGAGCGTCCACTGTCCATTTGGATACCCAGAAGGCATGCTCCTCAAACGAGGATTCGCTCCCAAGCTTCTCGGTTTTGCCTTGCACACTCTCGGCAAATTCCTTATCCAGCGCTTCCTTGTCCTCATCCTTCTCATCGGTCCCAGGCGTGCGTTCCTCAGGAATGACAGCGCTCACCTTGACCTTCATCGGATATTCCTCCTCCTCGTTGGGTTTGCCGATTTCAATGTCGTAGACAAACGCTTCAAAGGTATCCATGACCACCTTGATGGGTGCCACCATTCCCAGCGTGTCCGCGGTGGCGGTTGCATCAACGACATCGTTGAAACTTGGAGAGGAGAGCATGTTCTTGAGGCTATAACTCCGGCTGGAATCAAGTTCCTCCTTTTCGCCAAGGCCATCCAGAACCATTTCACCGGTTTCACTCTCACGACTGACCCTCCAGCTGTGGATGGGGTCTGGATGTGTCACCGAGACGGATTTAAGTTTTTCCACCTTGAAAAAACTCTTGTCCAGCCAGGACTTGGGTTCCACCTCAACGGAAGTGAAGGCCTCCGAAACTTGGGAGATACTTCCGACATCGCCATTTACCATCAGGTAGCGCCCATCAGGCATTTCCCCTCCCCCAAAACTGGAGGATTCTGACTGGCGCATGGATTGTTTGCCCAGAAGAAGGGATCCGAGCTCCTTGTCCGCCTCGCCATAAAAGGACATGAGCGTGCCCGATTTTTCTCCTTCCCCAGGAGCCAGCAATTCGAGACGACCGAGCTGACTCTCCCCCACTTTCATGGGCCTGAGCACCTTGGTTTCAGCAACCGACAGCAGCAATTCTCGGATTTTACCGAAATCAGCCGCATAATTCCCCCTGTCCTGCACCCGCCATGTATCGTCAACCTTGCTGAGGGACATTTCACCGTCCTTGCTTTTGAATACAAGCTTGCTGATCTCGTTCAAGGGAAAGTCCTCCCCCATGAGGAGTCCACCGATCCCCTGCTCTCCCTCGCTCCATGAGCGATTGCTTTGGGTGACCAGAAACGCACCGATCCCTCCGATACAGACAAATATGATGAGGAGTTTTATGAGTTGTTTTGAGTTCATCGTGCTGCAGTTTTTTTACGTTTGACCATTGCAATGATAATTCCCCCGAGGGTCACCAGGAAGGGCATGCCTGCAATATTGATCCATTTAAGACGGTTCTGTAATGCATCGATGTCCTTGCGGAGGTTACGACGCATTTCCTTGAGATCCTTGGTGACCTGTTTGTTATTCTCCCTGAGCTTCACCAGTTCGGTCTGCTGCTCCGGCGTCAACACAAAGCGCTGTCCTTGTGTCTGGCCCGCATCCTGTCGTGTGCGTTGAATATCATTGATTTTCTGCTCCGCCTCACGTTTTTTCTCTTCAAGCTGGTTGATACGCTCCTGGTATGCCTTGGCAGCCACGATTTCCATGTCACGAATCTTCGTAAATGGACGGTTCATGGTCGCACGCCCGCGCACGGAGATGAGCCGACTATCACCCGCCATCTGCTCCACGACTCCCTGTGCCAGTGGCAGATTGCCATTCAGTAACTGAACCATG
>JAAZXX010000478.1:343-3673 GCA_014239995.1 Verrucomicrobiia bacterium | reverse complement strand
AAGCACATACGGAGTAAGATCCTGGTACTTCATGGTGCGGATGATCCCTTTGTCTCAAGGGACGATATCGATGCCTTTGTCGGCGAAATGAAACAGTGGGGTGTCGATTGGCAAATGATTGCCTATGGTGGAGCGGTGCACTCCTTCACCAAGGAGACAGCCGGTACGGACAATTCCTCGGGGGCTGCTTACAATGCGGATGCGGATCGCCGCAGTTGGCGACACATGACCCAGTTCTTCCACGAGCTCTTTCCATACGGCCAGCGAGGTTGGTCTTCATTGTTCGATGGAAAGACCCTCACCGGATGGGGCCAGAAAAACGGGACGGCCAGCTACACTGTCGAGGAGGGTGTCATTCTGGGAACCACTTCCGAGGGAAGCCCCAATTCCTTTCTCTGCACGACGCGCGATTATCGTGACTTTGAGCTGCTGTTTGAAGTCAAGGTGGATGATGCGCTTAATTCAGGGGTTCAGGTGCGTTCCCGTAGCCTTGAAACATTCAAGAAAGGTCGCGTGCATGGTCCTCAGATTGAAATTGCCACCAATGGAAATGCTGGCTGGGTTTATGGAGAAGCCCTCGGAACCGGCTGGTTGAGTCGCGATCGTTCTGATGCCAGGGCACGCGCTGCCTTCCAGACGGGGGAATGGAACCGGTTTCGTGTCAAGGCTCAGGGCAGCCGTATCAAGACCTGGATCAATGACCTGCAGGTTGCAGACCTGGAGGAAGATGTGTCCGAGTTCAAGGAAGGATTCGTGGCCCTGCAGGTGCACGGGATCAAACCAGGGAAGGGGCCTTATCAGGTCAGGTGGCGCCATCTTTATCTCAGGCGCCTTGATCCATGACGCGGTCACATGCCTCATAGCCTCAAGAGATCTGAGGGTGCATGACATCGCTGAAAAAGATGCAAGACAAGCACGCTGTTAGGGTTGCAAATGCCTGGGTGCAATGATGTTTCTCTCCTGGAGGCTGCATTTGTTCATTCAGCCGCGTGGCTTGGTGAGAAAAGAACCTTGAAGTGATCTGGAGGAGATTAACGTGGCTCAAGGTAGTTGTGTGCTCCTCCCGGAAAGAAACCATTTTCATGAATCCAAGCTCCATGACCTTTCGATGTTTTGTTTCAAGTATGATCCTTATCCTGCTGTTCATCGCAGACATCCGGTCTCAAACAGCCTGGGCTCAGCATGTTGTCCGGCCTATTGGAATGATCCGGGACAGGTCCCGTCCATCTGGTAATCCACCGGAGGTTCGAGGGGTGCGAAGCGGAGATACGGTCCGCATCCAGGGAGTGATTCATCAGAAACTACTTTGGCCTCTTCGAGGCAATACGGCCTTGAGACACGCGTTTCTGGTGCAAAATCTCCCGTCTCAATCCGATGGAGTGGATGCCACCTCGGACGGGTTGTTTGTCTATGCAGCAGAAGAGACCATTCCCCGGAGGCATGCTCAGGAGGACTACATTCCCGCAGTGGGAGACCTTGTCCTGCTGGAGGGGACTTGGCGTGTTCGTTTTGGGCAGTGCGAATTGAGTCGTCCAGTCTTATTGGAGCGCCTGGGGGAGGGTCTTTCATTGGATGAGGTGCTCCCGAGTTTGCCTGTCGATCTCCATGCAGAACTTGAGAATTCACTGGAATCCCTTGAACGACAGGAAGGCATGCGCGTGTTTCTTCCGCCTGGCAGCAAGGTCCTGGCTGGACGCAGGATCATGGGTCATGGCCAGGAAGCTTACCTGTGGATGCTGCCATCCGGGCACCCGGTCGCGAGGCGCCCACAGCCATACCACGATCGTCTTTTCCGGGATGCTCATCCGCTTGATGACCTCGCCGAACGGCGATTTGATAACGGTAATGGAGCACGGATCCTGATGGGGAGTCATGGTGTCATGGCAGCCCTTGGAAGTGCGCATGCACTTCTGCCCTTGGCCAGGACGGGAGACCGATCCACCGCAAGGATTCAAGGGGGATTGGTCTACTCCTATGGGCACTACAAGATCATGCCGGACCGTATGCCAGGGTTCAAGCAGGGCTTGAGCCCGGACTTGAACCTCATCAATGAGGTTTTTGAGCACTCCCCGTCGCACGACTTCCGAGTGGTGACCTATAACCTTGAGAATCTCTATGATCATCGTGATGACCCATCGGACCCCTGTGATTCGATTGGGGATGCGGGAAACAAATCCATACGGCCTCCCTTTGGTTATCTTCCTTCCAGTGAAGATCATTATCGTAATCGCCTCAAGGGGCTGGCGCATCAGATTGTGGAGGATATGCACAGTCCAGAGATGCTGATGCTGCAGGAACTTGAAGACCAGGACATCATGTCACGCGGTCGGACCCCAGCCGGGACGCTGACACGCAAGGCTTCTGATGGGTTTCCCGATGTCTTGCAGGAATTGGCGATCGCCATCCTGCACCAGGGGGGACCCGTGTATGCGTGTGCTTCCAGTCGTGATGGTGCCGACTCGCGCGGGATTGCCTGTGGTTTTCTGTATCGTGAGGATCGTGTTGAGCTCGTGCCACAGGGAGCTGCAGTTCCCTGGTTGGCTTCTTTGCGTAACTCCTTTCCTGAGGCACGGATCCTTGGAAAAACCGCCCTTCCCGGACCTGTTGCCGTCCAGTCCCGGCGTCTCGAGCCGGATCGTGACGGGGAAAAAGTCTATCCCAGGCCCTGCCAACTGCTTCGCATACGCGTTCAGGGAAGGGACAGGGACTTTTTTCTCCTCAATAACCATTTTTCAAGTCGTCCCCAGCAGCGTGTGGGACTTCGGCGGGACCAGGCAGATTTGACCGCTAACCTGGCGCGATCCATTCTGGAGGCATTTCCGTCGGCAGGTGTGCTGGCAGGAGGCGACCTGAATGTCTTTCCTCGCCCGGATGATCCACATCCTGAACATCCCTCGGATCAACTTGCGCCCCTCTATGATGCCGAACTGCAGGCCGTCCATGACTGGATCTTGGCCAAGGCCCCTGCAAATGCCTATTCCTACGTTTACGAGGGACAGGCACAGGTATTGGATCATTTGTTTATTTCAAGGAATCTGCTGAAAGAACTTCGTGCAGCAAGTTTTCTTCATTTAAACAGTGATTGGTCCGATGGAGCCAACCCATCGAGGGGGATCAGTGATCATGATCCCATGATTTGCCGCTTTCGCTTGCAGGATTAGGGGTTCTAATCTTTAGTTAGGCTTCATAGCTGCGCATCTCCTGCCTGAAGCAAGTTAAATCATGCCTTTTTTCTCTTTTTAACCATAAAAACCGCCCGGATGGCTGAACCGAAGGGTGTTTTGCCTGGCTGTTTAAAGTTGACTTTGCTCAGCAGCTACCCATAGGATC
>JAAZXX010000478.1:0-333 GCA_014239995.1 Verrucomicrobiia bacterium | reverse complement strand
ATTGTATATGAACACCCATAGCAAAAAAAGATCGGCAGGCAAATCCGCTTGTCGTAAACCCGGAGCCCGATTTGGGCTACTGGCGGGTTTGCTCCTCACTGCTCTGGGCAGTCAGGTGCAGGGCCAGATCGACAGCGGCTTGGTTTCCTACTGGCCGCTGGATGAAATTCAAGGCACCAAGACGCCTGACGTGAAGAGTTTCTATGACATGGAACTCAGCAATCTCACTTCTGATGACGTGGTGCCTGGAAAACACGGAAACGCTTTTTCTTTTTCCAATGAGCGGCAGACCCTGCTTTCGCGCGTCCACGAAGCCGGCGACAATCTACCTGC
>JAAZXX010000477.1 GCA_014239995.1 Verrucomicrobiia bacterium | reverse complement strand
GGTACATTCCGCTCACCATGGCCGAGCGGCTGGACGAACAAACCGGGGAAGTGACGAAGGCGTTTTTGCAACGAATGCCTTCCCGTGCCATGCGGTCGATATGCGGTGTCTCGATCAGGGTTTCGCCATAGCACCCGATATGCGGGGATGCATCCTCGATTACGATCCACACAATGTTCGGAGGGGGCGAAGCCTTGCCGAAAAGGGTAGTGAAAAAGAGAATTAAAACTAAAAAAAATTTCATGGTTTACCAAACATATCGGCATAAACCTTGGCATAGCGTTTGCCCATGAGCAAACACGACTTGCGATCAAAATGCACCTTCGCGCGAGCAGCTGGACTACAGCCGGTGGATTCGACAAATCCGGTATGAGGAACCTTTTCCGGCAAGCTTCGAAGGATCTCCTTGATTCTGGTGATCCTCGCTACCCGATCCGGCGCCTTGTGATCCTTTCCGGTGCCGTAGAATTCCGCCAAGTTTCCCACAATAAAGGGCAATTGCGGGCTCCCCAGGTCCTTCCGCACGTCTTCGACCAGTCGATGCAGTCTCTTCTCATAGGCATCGGTCCTCGTCTGCTCGACGGTGTCCGATTCCCCTTGATGCCATAGCACACCCTTGAGGGTCCCGGCTTGCATGGCCGCCTTGGTATGACGGATGGCATCGCTGTAAATTCCAGACCCTTTACTCAGTTGCTCGATACTCCTGCCACCCCATGCCATCGGAACCAGGCCGACCACCACCCCTGGGTTGTCATCCAGGTAAGCCTCTGCAAACGATATCCCGGGCCCGAAACGTTTCTTCTTATTGGGACGTCTGGGGTGAAGGGGATGGGCTCCTGGTGTCCACTTCGGCTCCTCCCCTTCCTTGGCGAAACGCATTTTCAACACATGAGGAACCGGTTGGGTGTCATCGGCCGCTATGCCAACGCCCCCAGACATGTTTGACTGTCCCATCAGGAGGAACAGATGGAAGTTCTTCTTAACCGAGGGAATACTTGCGGGCTCTTCCGCGTGGAGGCCTCCCGCCACCAGGACCGCTCCGAGCAAAGAAACAGGTTTTGCTCTCATCGCTTAAGCTCCCTCAAGCATTGCCCCAAATTCAATTTCCCGAAGGCCCCAGAAAGGAAGAGGACGCGGTAACTGGAGGCGGTCATAAAAGCATCCATGGAAATGCAGCAAGTTTCATTTTACCGAGGCCGCTTTACTCGGTCGGACTTTCTTCACGATTTTCCAGGTCGTCCCATCATTCGAGACAAGGACATCAAAGGCAACCAGAGTCCGGTCACCCAATTCGCCTTCGCGATCCCTCGAGAGGACAATTCGATCGATTTTCGATCGCTTCACCAATGCAATCTGGGCCCAGCCGGTCATCTTGGCGGGAATCCAACTGCGTGGGTTGCCGTACTTGCCATCATTCAGGAAAGCGATCTGATGCTTATGCGCCAAGCCTGGAAGCAGCGAAGAGGCTGTAGCTTTGCCATTTAGGGCGAGGTTTTGCTTTGAGCCGGGGGCAAAGATCTCGAACTCGTCGATACAAGGCTGACCGGTTGAACCGGGCAGGATATCCACCCGCACATACTGTGCCTCGACTGCATCGAAATGGAACACGTTTGGCTTTCCGGGATCAAAGCGGTGCACCATCTCAAGAGCAGGAGGCCCCTTGAAATCCTGCTTGGCTGCCGGGGCACTGGATCCAGGGGAGCGAGCAAGCATGTAGGCGAGCAAGTGATTCATTTCGTCTGGTGATTGGATCAAGCCGACCGGCATCATGGATTGATGACTGGTCGAACGTTTGGAAATCTCTGCTCCCGAAAGTTTCATCACGGTTCCAGTGATCATTCTCAATTCCACGAGGTCTCCGTCCTTTTCGATAAATCCAGTGTGGATCGTACCATCCTTCATGGTGAGCGCGGTGGGATGGAAATTGGGTGAAACAAATCGATTCGGAAGCAGGATCGACTCGGCCAGATATTGGGGGGAGAAGCGTGTATGCACGCCTTTGAGCGAGGGGCCTATGCTTCCGCCCTTGCCGTCATTCGGAGCCTGGTGGCAGGCGATGCAGCCACGCTCCGTGAACAGCTCCTTGCCGGCTGCTGCCTTGCCTTTGCGATAGGTGGTGTTCCAGTCCATGCCAACAAATGCAGGGGGAATTTTTTCGTTGCTTGACAAGGCTGCCATCTCCAGGGCTCGCAGAGCTTTCTTTTGGGCAGTTGCGTTCTGGGATGCTTTCGATTTGGACCCCAGATCGACACCAGCGTGTTCGAGGATCGTCAGTACCTTGGGATCAAGCTCGGTGTTTTTCAGAAAGAACAATTGGACCGCCGCAGGCAGTTGAACGCTTGGGGACGGATCGTCCAGGGCCTTGGCAAGAAGAGAAAAATGCGGGGCGACTGCCTTCCTGTTGCTTGCGTCCTTCCACCACTCGGACGGCATGTAAATAAAGACCGGCTTGCCAAGGTCGTTCAGATTGATCGGACCGTCGGCCTGGGCGAAGGACATTTGGTTAGGGTGAGCCAATTCGCGCATCTTGGGAAATTTACTGGTCGACTCGATGGCATGCCAGATATGGAAACCAGCGGCATTGACGGCCCCTTGGCGAACGAGGTCGGATTCATCTGCAGCCCATCGAGTTAGTTCGGCAGTCGATGCGCGGCGGGCCAGCAACTGGGCGGCGGACTGGCGGACGAAGGCATCGGGATCGGCGGCGAGGCGAACGACCGATTCCGGCAGATTGGCATCAGGGACCGCATGGAGGTATTCCAAGAGGGCGTGCCGAACACCCGGCGACTTCACCTTGGCTAGGATCGACTTCACCTCGAGGGGTTGGAACTTCGAGGGGAACTCAGCCATGACCCGCATCGCCAGTTCACGGATCGGCTCACCAGTGACAGCCAGCTTCCGAATGCGTTTCACGGAGGCGTCATCCCCATGAGCCGCGGCCAGATAGATGAGGGAACTGAAATTAGTCGCGGCGGTCGGTGTTTGCAGAAAACGCTCGGCCGCTTGCTTCAGGGCAGGACCACGTCGACGCAGGATTTCCTGATGGGCCTTGTAGCGCACCGTCCATGAGTGATCGAGTAAACCAACGAGGTCGGATTTGCTGAGATCCGCACTTGACGCAGGGACCTTTGGTGAGATCAACAACAAGTCGGTCTGGCGCACCGGAGAACCTTCGTTGCCCTGCATGTAGCAAACCGATACCACCATCCGTCCGTCGTTCAAGGGGGTGATGGATACAGGTCGCCGCAAGTCGTCACCTCGAAGAAAGAAATCGGTGGGGGCGACAAACCCAGCTCCGGTGGCCGAGATCGCATGTCGGCTAACCGTCCGGTTCCCCCAGTTGGCGACCAGCACCGAGCCTTCGTACCAACACTGTCCAACTGGAACATCCAGCTCCAGGTTGACCACCGGCAACAAGTCACGTCGCTTGGGACTTTGACGGGCCGACCATCCCCGCACCCAGCCGTGCCACGAATGACGCGGCGCATAAACCAGCTTGCCGGGTGACGCAGCAGCCCCTTCCTGGTCATTGTCGTTGGCGAACAAACGCCAGTTCGGGTCGAAGGATATCCCGCAACTGTTGCGCAAACCGCTCGCGTGAACGGTCAGGGAGTGATCCTCCAGACGATAGCGAAAAACGGCCCCTACCCCGGTATACGGTACTTCCTTGTTATCAGGCCCGACGTAA
>JAAZXX010000476.1 GCA_014239995.1 Verrucomicrobiia bacterium | reverse complement strand
AAAAGGTCCGTTCACGATACTGGCAGTTATTCGACATGATCGGCCATAAGGAATGTTTCTTTCTCACGGCAACCCCGATCAATAACCGACTCATTGATTTCCGTCACATGGTCGAACTTTTTTCTCAGAAAGAGGAGGACTTCTTTGCCAGCCGGCTGGGCATCCAGTCATTGCGCGGACATTTTACAGCGATGGAAAAAGAATTCCGCCAACCAGAAACAGGAGATGATGTGGGAGTGGAGACTAATCTGGCAGAAGCTCAGGAACACTTGTCCGTCGACAAACTCTTCAAAGCCTTGGTTGTTCAGCGATGGCCTTGAATTGTTCCGGGAAGTCGCCTTCTCGCCCAATGTCGGTGTGGTTGAAAATCTCTAGATGGACGAAAGCCCCATAAACATCCGGCAAGTATTCTTTGAGGTGACTTTCCCAAACATCTTTGCGGGCTGATTTGGGAACGAAGAGAACCACGTTCTTTTTCTCGTGGAAAACCAAGCGCTCGATGAGCATCAAACCCATGAATGTTTTTCCCAAGCCTACTCCATCGCAAAGAAAGGCTCCGCGATACTTATTGCGAATCTCAATGAGCGTGTGATAGCCCTCCTTCTGGTACTGATCTAGTTTGGGGTAAACCTTTGAGCCACCATTGTCAGGGCCTTTAATTTCCCACTCATGGGCGGTTTCTTCATGGCTTCGGAAAAACTCCTGCAACGCCTTTACGTAAACTTCAAATGGAGTGTAAGCGCGAGTATGGCGTTCGATTACATTGAGGATTTCAGTTGAAACCGGCTCTGCATCATTCCAGTGACGTTCGTACCATTCCTGAAGTTGTTTCACCTCATGCTTGAGTTGGACGTTCAGTTCAATGTTGGTCGTCAACCCGGGAAAGGTGAAATTGCTGGATCCTACAAGTGCCGCGGAGCCGGTCACTTCATGTTTGGCGTGGGTGATGTAGGCTTTGGCATGGAACTTGTCCTTGCGGTAGACCCGACATTCAATCTGACCCGACTTGATGGCTTCGACTATGGCAGGAACTCCACTCAAAAAATCATTCTTCTCTTTCTCGTCCTCGAGGCTGTCATCGAGTATTGTCTTCTTTTTACACCAAGCAACTTCTAGCGCCTCCGCAAATGCTCTTTTTGTTCGCAAGGTGACTTCTTCCCCCATAAGAATCCGGAGTTTCTCCAACCCCTGCCATTTTCCATCCAAGGCTAAGAGGGATCCAATTTCAAAGTAGGCGGAAGCAATATCAAAGGATTTGGATATTTCTGCCCACCCTTCGAGGTATTTAAGGGCTTTCCAGTTGTCGTCGCTGTTGTCGACAATGAGAATCTCGGAACCTTGTGACATGGGCTTGGCGCACTCTACTGCGCAAAATGGGTGAATTCAAAGGTAAAGCACTGATGAGGCCGCCGCTGGCACTGACCTTCAAAAGAAAAAATTTTTAAATCTCTTCTCTTTGAAAGCCTGCATACAAAGGTCTCTATGATACTGATTTTTTCCCTGTATTTCACCATTTCACACCAAGAATATTACTCTTAAATTTTTTCTCACTTTCTGTTTGTTTGGAATTTAACCCCTTTGTAAAATAGAAAAGTGGAGAAATGCTTTACAACCGATCCTGTGCAAGCCGGTGATTTCAATGGAGTTATGCCAGAGTTTGGGCGCACGCCAGATGTGGAGAAATGCTTTGGGATCAAAAAGGGCACTCTCTATAATCTCCTTGAACAGGGAAAGATCCGAGGGGTGGTTCTTAGGCCCTCAGGTCATATAAAAGGCGTCCGCCTCTGGGACATGGCCAGCATCCGCAGTTACATTTACTCCCAGATGGATGAAAGCACTCCTAGCCCGGCTTAAGCAGGCTCATACATCACTTCAAGCCCATCTAAACAAGCTCGTTTCACCCCTAATTGCTGACCACAATGACCATCCTGACCACCTTAAACTACAGTGGAAATGTTGTAAGTTTTGGTAGTAAGTTCACTGTTTCTCACACCATGATCATGCAGAATAGTCCTGTTTTTACGGGCTTAAATGAAGCTGGAGCGGGTGATGGGAATCGAACCCACGTCACGATTCCGCCCTAGTGATCCCCCGTTTTACTGGGGAAAAGTACATAACAACACGTCATTGACATCCAAGACGTTAGCACTTTTGTTAGCACCTATGGCCAGCGTTCATAAGCGTTCCCGTTCCCGGTATTTCCAAGCCGCCTTCCGTGACCATCAGGGCCGGCTGATTATGCGCAGCACCAAGGTCACTGATCGCGCCAAAGCATTGACCATCACCCTGGAGTGGGAACGGTTGGCGAAGAATGCGGATGAACTGGTCGAGGCCCAGGTCCTCAAGGTGATCTCTGGATTGATGGAACGCGTGGGGAGCGAAGCCATCCGTACCCCCTCCACGCGCGACTTCCTTCATGAATGGATTCGGGGCAAGGAACTGCACCGTTCCGAGTCCACGGCCATCCGCTACCGCAGTGTGGTGGAAAAGTTCCTCAAGCACCTTGGACGCAAAGCCACACGCCCGCTCACTTCAGTTGCGCCTAAGGACGTGCAGTCCTTTCTTGAGCTGCGCCTTGAGGAGGGTTGTGCGCCCTCGACCCTCTCGGTCGATGGCAAGGCCCTACGCGGGGCCTTCAACCATGCGATGAAACAGGGGCTGCTGCCCAACAACCCCGCCGATGCGGTGGAGTTGCCCGCGCGTAATTCCGTCAAGCGCGGCACTTTCACCCCGGCAGAGATCGGCATCCTACTGGAAACTGCCCAGGGCGAGTGGAAGGACCTGATCCTGATCGCCTACTACACCGGAGCACGCCTGAGTGACTGCACGCGGATGAAATGGGCTGATGTCGACCTGGCAGCGGGCACGCTCACCTATGCGGTCAAGAAGAAGGGAGGAGTAGAGCAGCAGATACCACTGCATGAGCTCCTGGAAGCCCGCCTGATGTCACTGGCTGGTCAGGATGAACCCACAGAGTTCATCATGCCCGGCATGGCCCAGAAGGGCCAAGGGGGACGACACGGGCTTTCTGAGGGCTTCAAGCGCATCATGCGCAAAGCCGGACTGGACCTGCAGATCGTGCAGGGTGGGGGCAGGCGCAAGCTGGCTCGTCGTACCTTTCATTCCCTCCGCCACAGCTTCACCAGTGCCCTGGCCAATGCCGGCGTGCCTGAGGAGCTGCGCATGAAGCTAACCGGCCACTCCAGCAAGAATGTCCACCGCGGCTACACCCACCTCGAGCTGGAAACCCTGCGGCAGGCAATCGGCAGGATCCCTTCTGTTAACGAATCATAACGTAACAACGCTGAGCAAGGCGCTGCCCCGCTTGCCCAAAATCCCCATGTTTACAGACTGATATTCTCAGCCTGACAGCCTGAAACATCGTGGCCTTAATTGCTAAGGTAGACAATTTGCTTAATAGTGATGACACATATTGATCAAATTGACATACCGGAAGCCAGCCAGCCTCTCCCCTTAAAACCTCAAGGCCCCGAATATATACGCCTTCCGAAGTCCGGCACATATTGCCAATGGACGGGTTTATCGAGGTCGAAGCTGAACCAATTAATTCTGCCTACAGCAGCTAATAGCCATAGCCCACCGGTAAAATCTTGCTCCCTTAAGCCTCCAGGAGCTATCCGAGGGGCACGCCTGATTCTCTATGAGTCACTCATGTCCTACCTCATGGATCACACGAAGGGGGGTGC
>JAAZXX010000475.1 GCA_014239995.1 Verrucomicrobiia bacterium | reverse complement strand
TTCTCCGGCATTATTCAATAAGTAAATATCGAACCAAGATCGCTTCGCATTAAATTTACTTATGAATAACGTGCGTCAAACTCCTTGAAGACAGCCACCATTTCAAGTGCGGTTTGGGCAGCTTCACTTCCCCTGTTGTATTTTTTATCAAGACAGCGCTGCCGGGCCTGCAGCTCATCTTGAAGCAACAAAACCTCGTGAACAATCGGCAAGCCATGCGTGGTCTGAAGACGTGAGAGCTCATAAGTTAGCGCCTCTGATATCAAACGTGCATGGGCCGTCTTACCCTCGATGACAACCCCCAGGCAAATAATCGCAGCGACTCGGTTCGATTGACACATGGCCATTTTTGCCGCCATCAAGGGTATTTCATAGGCTCCAGGAACTCGCACGATCACGATTTTTTGCTCTGTCATCCCAGACTTCAAAAGAACCTCCTTGGCGCCATCAAGCATTCCCTGCACGAAAAGATTGTTGTATTTAGAAGCGATGATACCGACAGGCAAATCAGATGCGATCGGTTGCTGAATCTCGATTTCTTTAAGCATATGATTGATTGGCGTATCGGGAATACTACGTGATGGGAATTCAATATTTAAAACAGTGGCAGGCCAACTAAATACCTCTATAGCAAGTGTCCCATTTTTGATTTTTTGGTTTCAAGATAGTGCCGGTTATGAGGATTGGGTTCCACCGCTATGGGCAACTGTTCCACCACTTTTAAACCATAACCCTCGAGCCCGACTATTTTTTTGGGGTTGTTCGTCAATAGACGTATCGTTTTCAATCCCAAATCGACAAGTATTTGAGCACCAATACCATACTCTCTCAAATCCATTCCATATCCAAGCTTCAGATTTGCCTCTACCGTGTCAAGCCCGTCTTCCTGCAGCTTGTAGGCCTTGATCTTTGGCGCGAGTCCAATGCCCCGGCCCTCTTGTCGCATGTAGAGAATAACACCACAGCCCTCCTGTTCGATTAAGTTCATGGCCCTGTGCAATTGTGAGCCACAGTCGCATCTGCGTGAGCCAAAAACATCGCCAGTCAGGCACTCACTGTGGACACGCACCAAGACGTTCTCCTGACTGGAAACATCTCCCATGACGAGGGCCACATGATGTTGCTGATCTGTGTTGGATTGATAAAGGTGAAGGTCAAAATCCCCAAAATCTGTGGGCATACTGACGATTTCCTGACGCTGAACAAGTTTTTCCCGTTGTCGTCGATACTCAATGAGCCCAGCAATGCTGCAGAGGCGAAGGTGATGCTTCTTGGCAAATGTACGCAGGTCGTTCAATCGTGCCATGCTGCCATCATCATTCATGATTTCGCAAATCATCGCAATCGGACGACATCCTGCCAAGCGAGCCAGATCTACAGCTGCCTCGGTGTGCCCAGCTCTTCGCAGAACGCCGCCGGATTTAGCTCGAAGTGGAAAGATATGTCCAGGTTGAACAAGGTTACTGGGCAAGCTTGTCGGTTCCGACATCACTTGAACCGTCCGTGCACGATCTGCCCCACTGATACCGGTGGAGATCCCCTGCGCTGCGTCCACACTGACCTGAAAGTCTGTGCGAAAGGAATCCCGATTATCGGATACCATCTGGGAGATACCGAGTTGACGCAAACGCTCATCAGTGGTTGGAACGCAAATCAGGCCACCTCCCATGCGAGCCATGAAGGTCACAGACTCAGGAGTGACCCACTGGCCGGCCATGACGAGGTCACCCTCGTTTTCCCGGCTTTCGTCATCTACCACGATGACCATTTCACCCTGCTTGATCGAATTGAGGATGGTGTCAATGCTGTCGAATACTTCTGGGTGCTTTTCTTCGGATGATTTCGTCATGGCTGCGGGTTTGAAAGTCCGTAAAAAAGTCTCGGACATCAAGCTCGGGTGATGCAACACAAAAAGGTGAGGAGATCGCCCATGTGCCAGTCATCGAATACCGAGGATTGGCCTAAGCTCAAGGTGACACAACCGTGGGCTCTGGCAAGGGTTTTTGAACGCTGCTCTTAACAATGGTCAAAAAAGTTTTTTAGCTCTAGTTTCTTCAGCAGAACATGAATCGGTTTCAACAAAAACTGTCGAATGACGACCTCCAGATCGATCGCTCAGGGTTAGAGACCCTGCAGATCAACCTGGGGCGGAAGTGCAATCAAGCCTGTCGCCACTGTCATGTAGATGCTGCACCGTGGCGACAGGAGATGATGGATGAGGAAACGGCAGAACGTGTGATGCACTGGATCCAGACCTATCACCCCCAAGTGGTCGACATCACCGGAGGAGCACCTGAAATGAGTGATTATTTCCGACCACTGGTCGTGGCATCAAAGCGTGCAGGTTGTCACGTCATGGACCGTAACAACCTCACCATTCTTGAAGAACCCGGCTTTGAAACACTTCACACTTTTTTAGCCAAACACGGGGTGGAGATCATTGCCTCCCTACCCTGTTACACAGCTGAAAACGTTTCTAGACAGCGTGGAAATGGTGTCTTTGAAAAAAGCATACGTGCACTTCAAAAACTCAATGAAATCGGATACGGAAAGGAACAACTAAAATTAAACCTGGTCTATAATCCGGTGGGCCCCGAACTGCCAGGACCTCAACAGGAACTGGAGGGTGACTACAAAAGAATCCTCAAGAAGGAATTTGGCATCCACTTCAATCAGCTGTTCACGATTACTAACCAGCCCATTGCCCGCTTTGCCGAGGATCTGCGTAGTTCCGGAAAATGGGATGATTACATGGAGCTATTGAGTCAATCGTTCAACCCGCAGACCATTGACGGTTTGATGTGCAGACATACCTTGAATGTCGGCTATCGGGGTGAAGTTTATGACTGCGATTTCAACCAGATGCTGGAACTGCACCCGGGAAATGGGGAAAAAAGGTTTCTATGGGATATCCACCCGGAGGATTGGCGCAACACCATCATCCAAACTGGCGATCACTGTCTTGCATGCTCGGCAGGCACCGGAAGCAGTTGTACGGGCGCCATCGCTGAGTAAACACCCTAATCCAATCGAATTAGGTTCGATAAAGGGGTGATGCATGCTCAGGTCTACAGGAAAAACCTCGTAATATGAAAAGAACAGACCCTCATCTGGACGCGATCGTGATTGGACTCGGCGCGGCAGGTAGTGGCACACTCTACCATCTCGCCAAACGAGGCATGCGTGCCCTTGGAATAGACCAGTTCGCCCCTCCACATGACCGTGGATCATCACACGGAGAAACACGCATCACACGCCTGGCCCTTGGTGAGGGCAAAGCATACGCCCCATTAGTCAAACGTTCCCACGAAATCTGGCTTGCCCTTGAAAAAGCCACCGGAGCATCTCTGCTGCACCAAGTAGGAGGCTTGATTTTCAGCGGTAATCAGGAAAGAACATCTTCCCACGGCGCACCGGATTTTCTCAAAACCACTCAGGAGGTGGCTGTCCGTCATCATATCCGCCACGAGATGATGGATGCCACCCAGCTCGAAAAGAGGTTTCCACAATTCAAGTTCCGAGGGGACGAAACGGGGTATTACGAACCTGATGCGGGATACCTGCGACCCGAGGCATGTATCCGGGCGTCGCTCGGGGAAGCACAACGCATGGGAGCCCGTATCGCATGCCATGAAACTTTTCAGGCATGGGAACGTGACGGACAAGGTATCAAGGTATTGACCAGTAAGGGGACTTATTTCACCGAA
>JAAZXX010000474.1 GCA_014239995.1 Verrucomicrobiia bacterium | reverse complement strand
CGTCAGCAGACCGGCAATCATACACGTTAGAATTATTCTCATGGTGTTCATCATTTTATTTTCTTGAGGTGTTCATCCCTCCCGTCTTCTTGTTCAAGGCTCGGATGTTGTGTTCGATGGATGTAAAGCAACCTGCATGCCACTAGATCTCAATGCCAACTATGAAAATTGTAACTAATACAACTACAGTTTTTTATAGGATAAAAAATTTGAGTTAAGTTTTTAGGAATGGTAAAAAAACGCCAAAAAAAAACTGCCTTAAAAAAGTCATTCTGCCTAAAAAACGACAGCATGCTCAAATCGCTTGTCACTCTTTAAGTGCAAACATACGTTTCTAGCACATGAGGCCATGGCGTTCGAATCCAAGGATGAACATTGCCATGGCACATGGATTTCTTTAGACATTCTATCACCATGGATATCAAGGTGGGTATTATTACGATTTCGGACCGCGCATCGCAGGGGCTTTACGACGATTTGGGTGGCCCAGCACTGGTCAAGGCGAGCGAAGAGTATGGTTGGAAGGTGGTTGCGGATGCGCTTGTGCCGGATGAAAAGCGAGATATTCAACGCACCATGCTTGAACAGATACGTCAAGGCGCCCATCTGATCCTGACCACGGGGGGAACCGGTGTTGCCCTCCGTGATGTCACACCCGAGGCGGTTCGAGAAATCGCAATTCGAGAATTACCAGGATTTGGAGAACAGATGCGCATGGAGTCCCTCAAGATCACTCCCAATGCCATTCTGTCCCGAAGCCTTGCTGCCGTGGTGGAAAAAGGACTTGTGCTTTGTCTGCCAGGTAAACCCACCGGCGCGGTCGAATGCCTTGGCTTTGTTGTGGAAGCGATCCCACACTGCATTGAGGTGCTTCATGAGGTTCCCACAAGCTGTTGAGCGATCGTCGATTTGAAAATACTTCAGTGGGGGCTCACTCATTGATATTGTCGAAGGTTTCAGGACGGCGCTTGTTAAAGTTGTCCGCGTATTTTTCGGGATTGACAGGTCATGCACCTTGGATGATCCGCCCTTGCCCAGTCTGACTCCTCGCATCGCGGATTATTTATAACGATCCCAAGTTAGACCCTTTGACTCAGATACTTCCCCCGACGAAAGGGTCTTCTGGCCCCAGAGAGGTTTAAAGATCAGGCGCGAAATGGTGCGAGGCTAAGGTCTTCCCGTGCCGGACAGCGTCCTGCAAACGGCATGGAAAAGGTATTCCTACGTCGAAACGCTCTATTTATGTCTGTTTGTTTTCCATCACCCATTGAAACCAGCTCCGTCTCTGCTAAGCTTGTGTTGCGATGGCTTTTGGATCTTACAGGGCGTTTGTTGAGAAACTCGATCAGATGGGTGAATTGATTCGTTTCCGCCAACCGGTGGCTACCGAGCTTGAAATCACTGAGATTGCGGATCGCGAAATGAAGAAACCCGGTGGAGGCAAGGCGCTCCTTTTTGAAAAACCGACGATTCAGGGGAAAGTCTCACCGTTTCCAGTGGCCATCAATACCATGGGATCAGATCGTCGCATGGCGCTCTCGATGGGCGCTGAATCGGTGGAATCCGTTGCCGAGGATCTTGGAATGCTGATGAAAGCCAAGCCGCCGACCAGCTGGCGTGGAGCTGCCAAGCTCCTGGCTACCGCCATGGACCTGCGTCACGTGCGCCCAAGAAAAGTAAAGAAAGGCCCCTGCAAGCAGGTCATTCATCGATTTGATTCTCCTCCGACACGTTAAAAACCCTGGCCTGCTGCTCCCTCCATCCATCGTTCCCCGAGCTCTGGTTCTGGGGCATTACCCACTTTGGCGGATTTGCCAGTGCTAAAATGTTGGCCTCTCGATGGAGGGCGGTTTGTAACCTTGCCCTGTGTGGTCACGCGAGATCCTGACACGGGCGAAGGGAATCTCGGCATGTATCGTGTGCAAATCTATGACGAGCAGACCACAGGCATGCACTGGCAACTGCAGAAGGTTGCAGCTCGCCATGGGCGGCGGTATTACGAGACAGGGGAGCGGATGCCTGTCAGCATTTTCCTTGGTGGCGATCCCGTGTTTCCTTTTGCAGCCACTGCGCCGTTGCCCGATGGATTGGATGAATTTCTTCTGGCGGGCTATCTGCGCAAGCAATCCATCAAGATGGTTTCATGCGAGACCAATGACCTGATGGTGCCGGCTAGCGCTGATTTTGTGATTGAAGGCTACATCGATCCCAAGGAGCCCCTGCGTGATGAAGGTCCCTTTGGCGATCACACTGGTTATTACACCCTGCCGGAGCCCTATCCCGTTTTTCACGTTACCGCGATCACACATCGTGAGGATGCCGTTTATCCAGCAACCATTGTCGGCATTCCCCCCATGGAAGATTTTTACATGGGCAAGGCAAGCCTTCAGCTTTTCCTGCCAGTTTTCAGGATGAATTTTCCCGAGATCATGGATATTGCGCTCCCGGCGGAGGGGGTGTTCCACAACCTGGTTTTTGTCAGCATCAAAAAAACCTACCCCATGCAGGCCTACAAAATCATGCATGGTCTGTGGGGAATGGGGCAAATGATGTTTGCCAAATACATTGTTGTTGTGGATGAGGACGTGAATGTGCACAACACAAGTGAGGTCCTTTTTCGCCTCTGTGCCAACACGGAACCTCGCCGTGATGCCATGTTCACCCGTGGCCCGTCCGACGTGCTGGACCACGCAACTGACCTCATGGGGGTTGGTTCCAAATTGGGTTTTGACGCAACCCGAAAGTTGGCTGGGGAAGGTTTTCAGCGGGAATGGCCCCCACTCATCAAAATGGAAGATGCCGTCAGGAAAAGCGTCAATGCCATACTTGAGCGCGAGGGTGGTTAAACCTCGGTTTTATGAATCCTTTGACATTTAAGGAGCCTATCTCACGGCACGGTTTCCCTGCAGATGCGGGTTTTTGAGTTCTGAACCCTTGCTTGGATCAAAGGATGACCTCAAAGCCCTCGAATTTTGGATGAGCCAGGTGCATCCCCTCAGGTGATTTTGCCTGCTTGTGTGCCTTGGTGAAGGCCTCCGAATCGGTCCAATCCACAAAATGCTGCCTTGATGCCCAGACAGAGTGCGATATGAAAGGTGTGTGTGTGGTGGTGGCATCCCCTCGGAGCAAACGGAACTCCATGAATCCACTAACCTCATCCAGGTAAGACTTTCGATTGCGCCACATTTCTTCGAAGGCGGACTCAAAGCCGGGAGCAATCTGAAAACGATTCATGGCGATATACATGCTGGACCTTTGACATAAGTCAGCTTGCTTGTAAAGCTCTGGAGAGTGTCGATTTTTCTTTTTTTGGAAGATAAACTGGCCTTCAATAGACTTATGTTTCCCAAAGTACAACCCCATGCCAAGTCAGTCTTTCATGCTGTCGCTTGGGCGTCTTCTGCAGTGCCTCAGCATCCCCCTTGCACTGCTGCAAAATAGAATAATGGAATCATTGACATGAACAATCAGCCTCAAAATCTAAGAACTTTCTTAGGCTCTACCCTCAGCGCGGCGGTTTCCTGTGGAATGGTTCCTTCTATCTTGGCACAGAAGACAGCGCGGCCTATCAGAGTGGGGCAAATCGGAACGGGTCATGCCCATGCGGCGGGTAAGTGGAAAGCTCTGCGCGAAAATACCGACATGGAGGTTGTCGGTCTCGTGGAGACGCATGCAGGGCGGCGGGTTGCAGCTGAACAAAATCCCGTCTACAGC
>JAAZXX010000473.1 GCA_014239995.1 Verrucomicrobiia bacterium | reverse complement strand
GAACAATGACGTGAACCAGGCCTTCGGATTTCTCCTGCGTGGGGATAACATAGGCCTGGGACAAACCACGGGGTATGTCATGAACTACGATCCCCAGCAGGCTTCCGGGGCACGTGGCCAGATCCAGTTCAACATCGTCACCGGTGAAGCAGATGCCGGGACCATCGGCGCGGCCGATCTGAGCCTTGAACCGGGCCATGCTTACCGATTCGTCACGGAGGTCATGGGTGACACCTTTCGTGGCTGGGTCTATGACCATCTCGACATGACCGCACCCATCGTCACTTACTCGGGAGAGGACAATCTCTATGACAGCGGCCAGGTTGGCCTGTTCAATTTCTATCGTGGAGGCGATGCCACCGACCCTGACCTCGGGATTGCGGATACCACCTTCGACAACATACACACCGCAGAGGAAGCTCCCGCGTCCTTGGGATCCTTCGCTGAATATGGCTTTGCAGGCCAGCCCTATGTCGTGCATGTTGAGCCTGCCAACCGCGCTGCCTATCAGTCCGCTTCCGCGGGGCTGCGATACACCGTGGCCCTGCCTGAAGGCATGCTTGCTGCCCCCACTGTCAGGCTCTCCATCAACGGACGCGATGTCAGCGGACAGGTCAACACCACCCTGGACGGCTCCACGCTGCACGGGACATTGGAAGCACTCGAGGCCAACCGGGTCTACGATGCCACGATCGAGTTGCCGGACAACACCGTGCTCGGCAGAACCGAATGGACGTTCGACACCTTCGAGCAGGGATTCCTCACAGCAGAGGCTGTCGTAGTGATCGAGGCGGAAGACTACAACTTTGACGGCGGCAAATACCTCAACACACCCGATCCCTCCGGGTTTACCGCCGCAGGTCAGGGCGTGAACACCGCCACCGGCTACCTGGACCGCGAAGGAATTCCCGAGCTGGATTTCTTTGACTACAGTGAAGCACCGGGCCCCGAGGAGGAAGCCGCGTTCAGGGCCTTCGACCCGGTCCGGACCCAGGCGGGTTCCTCTGAAACCGGCAGCGCCGCTCAGTTCAGCGGCGCGGACCCGGCGGTCAACGATTCCCACCGCAAGGCAATGAGCGACCTCAAGATTCCAGAATACCAGGTCACTGGGACCCGCGGAACCGAGTGGATGAACTACACACGCGACCTTCCCGAGGGTATTTACAATGTTTACCTGCGGGCAGCCGGACGCGCCACGCAGGACATCCACCTGGATGAGGTGACCAGCGACCCCAAGGCCTACGACCAGACCACACATCGGCTGGGCAGCTTCAATCTGCCCAACATGGGAATGAAATTTAACTACCGTTTTGTCGCACTCAAGGATGCCGATGGCACCATGGCCAGGTTAAACCTGGGGGGTGTCACCACCCTCCGGATCACCATGGGGGATGAGGACCTCAACCGGGTCAACAATACAAGCGCCCTGAACTACCTCCTCCTCACGCCCGCCATCGAGGAAACACCCGATGAACCTGCGCTGACCGTGCTGTCCTCTGCCACGGTTGACGGCATTTATCTGCCGGTGCCGGGGGTCGTCATTGAGGATATGCGCCTGAGGGTGCCTGCCGGGGAAAACATGCAGTTCTTCAAGATTCTCGGCTCACCCGGTATCTTGAAATCCGTGACGATCGAGGACAACACGTTTTCCGTCCAGTTCGCCGTGGATTGAAAAAGCGGGAGCAGTAACTTCGCCTGCGTAGAGGAATGATGGCGTTCCCGCCACACCTCTTTTCCTTGATTTGACCCCTTGAGTTGCGGAAAACCCGGAGTATCCTAAGCGCACATGAGTATTGTAACCAAGACGGGAGACGACGGTACGACTCGCCTGATGTTCGATTCCAAGGCATCCAAGCAGGATGCACGGGTGGATGCCTACGGGGCTGTCGACGAATGCAGTGCCGCGCTGGGCGTCCTGCGTGCAGGTACCGCGACCCCCCTGGAACTAAGCCAACGGGTCCTGCAGATCCAGAAGGAGTTGATTGGCCTCATGGGGGAGGTCTCCACGCCCGCCGGGAGCATCAGCAAATACCACAAGGCCGGTTATGCAAGAATCACCCCTGAGATGATCACGAGCCTGGAGACACGGATCACCGAAATGGAAAGCATGCTGGCACCTTTCAATGACTGGTGTCTGCCCGGAGGATCGGTGGCAGGTTCACAGGCGGACTGGACGAGAAGCGTCTGTCGACGCGCTGAACGGGGCGTCTGTCGGCTGCATGCCATCGAACCTCTCCAGAACAAGGATATCCTCATCTATCTCAACCGTCTCAGTGACTGGCTCTGGCTTGAGGCCCGCCTTTTGGATCAGTCCGAGAACGACAAGCAATGACGTTGGATGAATACCCCGGCATTCATTCCAGGATCAGACTGCTGACACTCTGCTCGCCGGGAGACCTTGTGACCAGTTTTAAGCCGATACACCCAGGGCCCCGCAGACTGACACACCAGAACACGCAAGCACATAACATTGGTTCTGGGACTTGATGATCGCATATGGAGACCAGATCATTTCCACGGAGGAAAGCAGGAAATTATCCACCTGGTCCCTAGATCAGCGGATTACTCGAGGAATCTGTTCATCTTCATTCTGATTGCAAGACACACGCCGCACTTGAATATCGCTAAGGGTTTCCCGAGAGCTCCGCTCGATTTGTCTGGAGATCAAAGATGACCTTCCCGTCCCTGTTCATCCAAAGAGCGGAAAGGGTCGCCGGCTCCACCGTGGTATCGGCGGTAAGCTTCATGAATACAAAGGGTTCTTCGGCTGCATGCACCAAAGCCGGATGCGGAACATTGAGGCTTGGAATGACACTGCCATGCATGGGCGAAACAATGCACTGGTAAAGGGGATAACCGACCTGTTCCGAGGTTTCGTATTTGAGCAGCCTCGAGACATGAATGTCACCGCCCACCAGGATGACTCCCTCGATCCCCTGTTCCCCCAGCCATGTCTGCAGGGCCTGGCGTTCGTGCATGTAAGTACCCCAGTCATCTGATTCCGTGTTTTTCTTATCATCCCAGATCATGCCACAGGCCAGCACCTTGAAGCTCGCATCCGAGGCCAGCAGACCCGCCTGCAGCCACGCCCACTGACGTGCCCCCAGCAAGCCCGGCTTGCCTGGATCGGCCCATGAAGGTTCCGTTCTTGCAAACCAGCGCGTATCCAGCAGGAACACCTCGACCGGACCATGGCGAAACTTGGTGTAAACGCCCTGGTCATCGTGACCGAAACTTGCGTTGGGCCGGTATTGCACGAATCCTCGACGGGCATTTTCCTTGCCGGGCAAGGTCCCGTCGGCGTCGTTTCTCCCAAAATCGTGATCATCCCAGGTACCCCAAAAAGGCATGGAACGCATGGTGTCGGAGAAGGTCGCGATGCTGGCAAAGCGACGATAGGCATCCTGAACTCGCACCAGATCGGTTGTATCAATGTAGGGAGTATCCCCCAGAAGTACCATTCCATCGGCGCCTTCCTGCCTGATGCGGGTCCAGATGTGGGATGCCTGGTAACTGGCACAGGAGCCAAAGGCCAGGGTCACCCTTGAAGGCCCTGCAGGGTCCGGGGCCGTGCGAAAGTGATGATCCGCACCCTCCCACAACACCTCAGATCCCCTTAGAATGCGGTAATGGTAAGGGGTATCCGCCGAGAGCCCGGTGAGTTCCCATCGCAGACACCAGTCCTCCGTCTCGCTTGCCTTGACATGGCTGCGCATGATGGGAGGACCATCCTG
>JAAZXX010000472.1 GCA_014239995.1 Verrucomicrobiia bacterium | reverse complement strand
CTCGTGTAATGTGGGGAGTATGCCCATTAAAACAATCAAGACACAGGTCATGAACAAGGTGCTTGCGGGAAATACCCTCCTGCTGCTGATTTCAGCGATCATGCTTTGGGGTTGCGCCACAGGTGGGCCTTCGAGATCGCTTGAGGGAATCCGGATTATCGACACCCACATTCACCTCTACTATGCCACGCGTGCTGCCGGGGTGGATTGGCCTCCTCCCTCGGATAAGGTGCTTTTTCGCCCCGTCCTGCCGGAACACTATGACGCGATCTGTCAGGCCAACGGCATCGAATCCACCGTGATCGTGGAGGCCAGTAGCCGTGTCGAGGATAACCAGTGGGTCCTCGACCTGGTGAAACACAATCCTGAGCGTTATGCTGCACTGGTGGGGAACCTGCCGATTGGCAGTGATGCCTTTGGCGGTTTGCTGGAACGGTTTGCAAAGGACCCCCGTTTTGTAGGGATCCGGATGAGGGATCGGCCCGGTGGAGATGCCTTCTTTACCGATGCGGTTTGGCGCGACCTGGTGTTATTGTCTGAAAAAGGCCTGGTGCTGGATGTGCTGTTGGCCGACTTCACGCTGGAGGACGTCATCACGGTGGCAGAGCGTCTTCCTGAGCTGAAAATCATGATCAATCATCTCACGGGACTCACGATCACCGGGCAGGCGGCTGAGGAGGACTGGGCGAACACGGTGAGGCGTGCGGCCGCTCACCCCAATCTCCACTGTAAGGTGAGTGGTATTTTTCAACGCAGCGGACAGATACCCGCCCCCAAGGCATTGTCCTACTACGCCCCGATTTTCGAGGTGGTGTATGAGGCCTTTGGGGAGGATCGTATCATCTATGGAAGTAATTGGCCGGTCACCGACCGCGGTGGAAGGTATGCGGAACAACTGGCCATCATTCATGATTTTTTTGCTCCCGAGGGTGAACGTGTGCTGAGGAAACTCTTTGCCTTCAACGCGCAGAAGTTTTACGGATTGAAATAACCTGGCATCGTATCCGATACCGTATCCCCGCGTTTCTGGAGACTCGCAAACATCATGAAAAAACACGTCCCGATCCTTGACCTGGTGTGCCTTGTTCTACTGGGCCTTTGCCAGTTGACCTACGCCGACAGGAGGCCACCCAACATCCTCTTCATCTTTGCCGACGACGTCGGCCAGGAGGTGCTTGGTTGTTACGGTGGGGAATCCTACCCGACACCGCACCTCGATGCCCTGGCACGAACGGGTATGCGATTCAGGCACGCCTACAGCATGCCTGTCTGCCATCCTTCCCGCTTGACCCTGATGTCGGGCAAGTATCCTTTCCGGCATGGAACGGTCAACTGGGGGGATTATCCGGCTTCCGGGGAATCCCATACCTTTGCCCGTTACCTTCAGAAGGCGGGTTACACCACGGCCATTGCGGGCAAGTGGCAGCTGTGCCTGTTAAAGGATGATCCACTCCACCCACGTCGCCTGGGCTTTGACCAATGGGACCTCTTTGGGTGGCACGAGGGACCGCGCTTTTATGAACCGATGATCTACCGCAATGGCAAGGTGCGCACGGACACCCTGGGTCACTACGGGCCGGACCTTTATCTAAGGAGCCTGATTGAGTTCATGAAGGACAACCGGGACCATCCTTTCCTTGCATATTACTCCATGGCGCTTGCCCATGAAGTGACAGATGACCTGGAGCACCCCGTGCCGCATGGACCCCTGGAGCGGTATGACAACTACCCGGAAATGGTTGCGGAGATGGATCGTGCCATCGGCAGGCTGGTCGGGGCACTGAATGCCATGCACCTGCGTGAAGAGACTCTCATCCTGTTTGTGGCGGACAACGGGACCCCGCCTGAGATCATTACGCATGCGGAGGGTGAACGACTGATCAAGTCGCCCGTCATCTCGCGACGCAACGGACGGGATGTGCCTGGTGGGAAGAAGCAGTTGAACGATGCTGGTACGAATGTACCCATGATTGCAAACTGGCCCGGGGTCATCACGGCAGGACAGGTCGTGGAGGACCTTGTTGATTTCAGTGATCTTTTACCCACCTTTCTGGATCTTGCCGGTACATCGGTTCCGGAAGATCACAGGGTGGATGGCGTGAGTTTTGCCAGGCGTCTGCGGGGGCAGGGAGCTTCGCCCCGTTCCTTTACCTACAGCCAGGAGAAGTCGCTTCCCAAGCCGGGTGGCGTGGTTCCAGAAGGACCCGATTCCGGGCTGTGCTGGGTACGCACGCAGGATTGGAAACTCTACAGCGATGGACGACTTTTCCACATGGCCGAGGATTCCCTGGAACATCAAGCCCTGACGCCACAGTCCGAGGGACCGAATGGTGCCCTGATGCGTGCCCGCCTTGAAGAGACCTTCAAGGCACTGGGTCTGTAGACTACTGCAGGACACGCAGGGTTGACTGAGGTCAAGGGACGGCGTGCCGTGTTCCATTGAGCTCGTTCAATGCCCGGTTGATGACGCGAACGCGGTACTTCCCATTGGAATTGAACCCCTTTTGATACTGCAGCCCCGCCCGCATGGCATCGATGACCGGGCGTGCCTGTGCATCGATTTCGTCCAGGACGATGGCAGCGTGCAGCCGTTCCCACTGCGTACCCTCGTTCATTTCCCGGATCAGTATCGGTAAGGCATCCCTGGGTTGGTCCATGCGGCAGAGCGCCCTTGCCGCGGCGCTGCGGACAGCCGAGGAGGGGTCCTGCAGTGCCTTGCGCATGGACGCAGTCCGCGGGCGGAGGGATACCTGTGTGCCCATGCCGATATTGCCTATCCCCGTAGCCCCCCAGTAACGCATGACCGCATCGGGATCCTGCATGGCCTGCAACAACCTGGGGAGGAACGCGTCACCACCGGAGGCTGCCTGCGCCATGGAGGCGACACGGGCGTTGTAAACCTTGTTCCCGGGCCCGTGGAGTATGGCATAGGCGCTTCCGAGTTGTTTGCTTCGTGCGGCGATGATGGGCTCCGGGATGAGCCCGAGATCGGCTGTCTCCCTGACCCAGGCAATGTGTGCGGCGCGCATCCGCTCCATTACCTCCCGATGTGCCGGGTCTCCTGCCTTGTTGTGTATTTCATGGGGATCCATCTGGGTGTCATAAAGTTCCTCGCTGGGCTTGACAGGGGAGAGTAAATGGCGGGCCGAGGGTGATTGTTTTCCGCTGTTTGCCATGCGGCGGATTTCCTGCATCACCGGGCCTTTTTCCGGGGTGTTCATGTACTGGTAATACGTCTTACCAGGCAGGTAATTACGGATATACTTGTAGCGCTTGTCACGCACCATGCGGATGATGTCGTAGCGCTCATCCATGCGGTCGCGGGCACCGTGCACGTAGGATCGTGCCGCTAGTGGGCCCGGGCCTGAAAAGGGGCGGCCCTGCATGTGTTCCGGAATGGGGATGCCTGCCATGTGGAGTACCGTCGGGCCCAGGTCAATCGAACTGACCAACTGGTCGGAAACCGTATGGGGTTTTCCCTGTCCCGGGCTTCTCCATTTTTCAGGAATACGAACGATCAAAGGGATGTGGGTGCCTGAGTCATACAGCCATCGCTTGGCGCGCGGGAGCCCGACGCCGTGATCGGACCAGAAGAAAATAATGGTGTCCTCATAGAGTCCGTCTTCCTTCAGTTGCGCGATGAGTTGACCTGCCCAGGTATCCATCGCCGTGATCAGCTCATGGTTGCGTTTCCAGGCTTCCCTCACCACCGGGGTGTCGGGATAGTAGGGTGGCAATACCATTTGGGCCGGGTCCTGCCGCTGG
>JAAZXX010000471.1 GCA_014239995.1 Verrucomicrobiia bacterium | reverse complement strand
GAGGGTCAACGTGAGTAATGCGAGCATCGTACCAATCGGAGAGATAAATGGCCCCATCAGGGCCCACGGCAGCATGCACGGGACGAAACCATTTGTCCTTGGTATGCACGGGGGCCTCCTGTTCAATGGTCCTGAAGGTGCTCCCATCAGGAATGATACTCAGGGCGTGCACCTTGTTTGCAAGAGAGTTACCACCCACCAGCAGGTTTTGAAGTGTTGGAATGGCTTCACTTTCGTATGGGATCCACTGGTGCACCAGGCGCACAGTATCCCCCTGAATGGGTAATCCAAAGAAATGACCATAGGTGTAGGGATTGGTATGGGGACCATGCTTGCCAAAGGACTTCTGGTAGTATCCACCCTGTACAAAATAGACGGCCTGCAGGTTTCCGTTGGTACCTGAGTAGAGTCTTCCTTTGCTATCGAAATCTACTCCAAATGTGTTCCATCCCCCCTCGGCAAAAAGTTCAAACCGATGTTGCGTGGGATGATAGCGCCAAATGTTCTGACCAAAGAAGGCGTGCGGTTCCTTGGAAAGACTTTGCTCTACCTTGACACGGGCGGTCACCGTACTTCCCGTCGCACCGTAGAGCCAACCATCCGGACCCCACTTCAGGCTATTGGCAATCGAATGGGTATCCTCTAGGCCAAAACCTGACAAATGGACTTCCGGGGGACCATCCGGTTGGTCATCGTGGTCACGATCCGGAAAAAAAAGCAGATAGGGTGGGTTCATAACCCACACTCCATCCTTATCAAATGCCAGGGAAGTACACATGTTCAGGCCTTCAAGAAAGGTTTTCTGGGATTCAAAAACACCGTCCCCATCCACATCCTCATGGATCGTGATTTTGTCCTGGCCAATGAATTTCTGGTCTTCAGGCCTGGTAAATGGAGGGGGAGGCGGGACGGCATCAAATACTTTGCGCAGATGATTGTCCCAGGTAAGAACCTCGAGTCCCGCTGGATTGGGATACTGAATATACTGGACAACCCAAAGCCGACCACGAGCGTCAAAATCAAGGTAAAGAGGCTGTCGCACCGCAGGCTCACTCAAAACAGTATCGATTGCGAGCCCTTCACCCAGTTCCAGGATTTCCCTTGCCTGGTCAACTGGCAATGGATTTCCCTTTCCCTCAGTCAATGCATGCACATTGGTGTTGCCTTTGTATCGATCGTAAACTTCCTGAATACGTCGTTGTCGCCCACCTATATCCGCAGGAACGATCCCACGGTATCCGGCATACCCCGGCCCCGCCAAAACACGGAAGTGCTTCGCCTCATCTCGCGCTGCATCACTTCCGGGAACATGCTCCCAGCGCCCCCAGGCGGGCGCGTCTCCGGTCCGAAAGAACCAGGCTCCCTGCAAGTCGATGGCATCGTCGCGCCGGCTCAGATAAACAGGACCACGAAGGATACCACCCTGCCCTCCTTTGTCATAGACCCGCCATGCAATCAGGTTTGCTTCTCCATATCTCACCCATTCAGGATCGATGACAAAAGGACGACGTATACTGCTGGAAGGATCTCCATACAACGGTGGCATTGCCCCGTTTGCACCTACTTTGACGCCGTTAAAGAAAGCTTCATCGACATTATCAACCGCATCAGCCACCAGAAGCATACGACTGCCCCTCCATGACTCGGGGATATGCACATAAGCACGATACCAGGCAAAGCCATCATGTTCAGCGTAGCGTCCCGAGGCATGAGACTCCCAGGCTGAAGGCACTTCCAAGGGTGTCCAACCTTCGTACGAGGCACTTGGATCGTAATCCTGGGTCGAACCCTCTTCGAGCAAACCCTCAGGCACATCCTTACCTGCAGCCCAATAAATGGCGTTGAGCAGCAGTTTGCGAAACCCCTGAAGTTCAAAGTCCCTCTGATTGCCCAAGGAAGTGTAAAAGACACGCCCACCTGCGCTCGTAATGTGGGTCCAGGCAACCGGCTCGATGGCCTCACTGCCAAGGACCTGCCCTTCCATCAGCACCTTGGCGGCAGCAGCCATGTCTCTATTTTTATAGAGGTGGGAGGTTGACAGAAAGGAGCTTCGCTGGATCCCCTCCAGGACAGGATGGGCCTCTTGTGCTAAAGTCAGCCTTATTTCAGTGGCTGGATCCTCGGGGGGTTTGTTTCCATAATGTCCCAGGTAGTGCCCCCCCAGTATCTCCCGGTCAAAGGTTTCCCATCGTGCGTAGTCTGCATCTGGGGGTTCCCGGTCAAATGCATGGCTGGCAGTTCGAATACCCACAACAGCTCCCCCCCGTTCGATGAAGTTGCGAATGAGGTTCATCTGCTGTTTGCGGGGCGTTCTTCGACGCACACTCACCACCAGCACATCGGTTTTTTCAAGCACCTCGAGGCCCTCAAAGTGATTGGGATTATCAGGCGAAACATGGACAAAATGACAGTCAACACCACGAGGCTGAAGTTCCTTTGCCGCATAACTCGGAAGGGTGCGCTCGGTAGCATACTCCTGTTCGCCCACCATGAAAAGCACACGGGGGGCCTCTCCTGCCCTGAGATTTTCTGTACCCCAGAGACCCGGACCACAGAAAAGCCATGTGAAAAGAAAAAGAACCGAGGGCGTGTACGTGGCTAGAGCTGCCCCTTTAAGCAAAAAACGGCTTGGATGCTTCAAAAAAGAAGTGTCATTCACCCCATGAGATTACGCTGCCCCCACATTTTTCCAATGACTTTTTTTGGCTCAACAGGCGGCGTTTGATGGATGGAATCTCATGCATCGATTCTAAAAAATGAACTTCAGGATTCCATTTCGATGCCTGAAAACGGTCTGAATCCGGAACGTTTCCTTCTGGCAATTGGCCTCCGGGGCCATTGCCTTCACATGCCCCTTTTACAGACACTCAGGAAAGCCTCGGAATGCACCCGGCAGTCTACTTGGGTCGCAACTTGGAAAGGCCAGCTTCGGTCAAAGCAACTTCCATCTGCAGATCACTGGGATCTTTCAAGCGCCCAAAGCTCCGTGGTTGCCCAATTCCCAGAAGTCCATGGCCTTTTTTCAGGACGTCCCCATCAACAGCAGATCGGATAGTGGTCCAGCTCAGGCAGGTCCCATCACGTGATGGTTTATCTGGATAGAAAACCCTGTTCCCGTAACCAGAAAAGACAGTCACTGGTCCAAGGATGGTTCTTACCAAGCCCTATTCCATGGCGTCCACTCTGATAAATATGCAGGTCGAAGGGAACCCCGGCTTTTCGCATGGCATTGGCAAACTGCATACTGTTTTCAACTGGTACTGCCTTGTCCTCCCAGGTATGCCAAATGAAGCATGGTGGTGTGGAGGGAGATACCTGCAATTCATTGGATAGAAGCCAGGTCAATTCAGGATCAGGTTTTTCCCCGAGAAGATTACGTTTGGACCCCTGATGGGTGAAGACCCCCATCGAGACAACAGGGTAACAGAGAATTCCCAGGGCGGGACGCGAGGAAAGACGCTCCACCGGATCAGGCCCGGCGTGTGAACTCCATGTCGATGCCGTTCGAGAACCTTCACAGGAACGTGTCTTTCAATTTGTCATGGAGATGGAAATGACCTATCAAGGACGTATGAGTCAAGCACTGATGTCGCTAGGATTTCTTGCAAGCTGGATCGCATTTACCCTCAATGCGGGTGAGCCACTTGCCCTTTGGCAGGATGGAGCCCCCGGTGCGCTCGGTTCCCTGGAACAGGATCAACCTACCCTGAGTCTTTACCTCCCGTCCAAGGATGGTTCTTACCAAGCCCTATTCCATGGCGTCCACTCTGATAAATAT
>JAAZXX010000470.1 GCA_014239995.1 Verrucomicrobiia bacterium | reverse complement strand
AGGGTTGACCATAATCTTGATTGGCATAGAGGGACATTTCGTTATCTCCTGTTGCAACAATTCCCAAGACAGGGTAGTTCGAGCGTGACACCCAGTTCCTTGGGCCAATGCCTGGTCGAATCAAGGCCGAAAGGAAGGTGCGATCATACATCAACCCACCGCGTGAGGACATCAGGACAGAATCAGAGGTATCATTAAAATACTTGGGATGCACCCCAATAGCGTTTGCCTGCTGGTCGCTAAGCACCTTGCGACCAGGGAAAAATCTTGCAGCCGTTGCAAGGTAGATGTGGGGCGCACGAAAATAGGGCTGGGTCTGGTTCGTGTAAAGGTGATGGCTCGGGCGAGTTGTTCCAGTGTCACTGAAACGCATTTGACCCTCGATCTGCCAATTTATAAAATCCCGTGAGGTCGCCCTGGCAATCGATCTAATGCCATCCACGGAGGAACGATAATATAACACATACTTGGACTCTGTTTCAGACCAGAAAGCAACATTCTGGGAATCGAGCACCCAACCATCAGGCTTCAGGATGGGACCCTCCTGAAGCTTCATCCAACGCACTCCATCTTGTGACCCAAAAGCCATCAATCCGCTCGATGCAATGCCTCCCAGCGCCTTGTAACGATAGGATATTTCTGCGCGAGGATGAGTATCCAAGAAAGGACTGAAATTGTGACTAGCAGGTGTTGAGTCTGCTAGAATGATGTTATTAGAAGGATAATCTGGCAGGGGATGAAGATCGAGGTTTGGCTTATTCCAAGTCAAACCATCTGGGGAATCCGCATAACAGGTAACTTCGATGGCGCTGCCATCCTGTCCTGCATTTGGAAGCCCCCTATAGTATAAGCGATACACTGACGCGTCCTTGATAAGAGTGCCATACCCTGAGAAGGCACCTTCCCAGGGCTGATCAAAGGATAGAACGGCGCCTTGGTCAACGGGCTCCTTAAGTTTAAGATTCACGTCCCTGAGCTGTTGAATCCAATGAGTATCCACGAATATTTCGCGCCGCCCTGTCAGATTGGGATATTCAAGGCCATAAAGGGAACCTGAAAACATCAAAACCGACAAGATGCTCAGCATCCATACCTTACCTGACTGATGGAATGTCATAGGGAACGTCACGTCATCAAAGTGAAAAAAAATTAACGACAGCTTTTCAAAAAAGCCACCAGATCCAATAGCTCCTGGCGCGACAAGACCTGATCAAATCCAGAGGGCATCAACGAAATATGCGATGATGATACCCTCTCGATCTGGCTTCGTTGAACACGCTGCTCTCGTAGACTCGTATTCTTTAAATAAATGGCATCCTTGGTTTCACGCTGAATCATACCGGTGTAGGCCTCCCCATCCTGCGTTTCCAGGATATAGTGCTCATATCCGTTAACGATTGTAGCACTTGGATAAAGGATGGCCTCAAGCAAATCCTTTGCCTGCCGGATACGCCCGATTTGACTTAAATTGGGGCCAAGCTGACCTCCACGCTCCGAAATACGATGGCAATTACCACAAGCAATACGTGCGTCATGAAACAGAACCCGTCCACGCGAAGCATTTCCAGAATCGAGTACAGCCATCAGTGATTGCACTGAAGCTGCCTGGTGTTCCGGATTGGAAGCTCCATTGTGAATTAAGCTTGAGATGGCTAGATGGGCCTCGGAAGAAGACGGGTCGGAAAAAGCCTCGAGCAATACCCGCCCCTGGCCCTGCTGAAGTGATGTAAGTCCGGTATTTTGAGCGAGGGCCGCTGCAAGTCGAACACCAAGGAGATTCCAGGCAGCAGGGTCCCCCTCCAGGTCCTCTGTTTCCCGAATAGCTTGTGCTGAAACGAATGGACGGATCAACGCTGGGAGACAGAAAGAGTGGGCCCGTGCCAGGGTTTCCATGTAAGCATCGCGTTGTGAAGGATGGAACAGATGCAGATGGAGTGAACCCAGGACTTGTGCAGCCTGCTGTGCAAGGATAACTGGAGTCTTTTCGTTGATGACCAATCTTGTCAAGAAACCAAATGCGCTACCTGAGAGTTGACCGTGGTGTCCGACAAGGACCTTCATGGCACCTACTCTTGAGACCGGTAAAAGGTCCTCATTTTGAGCCAGTTGAGAGACATTATCCAGAATCGGCGGACGCATTTCAAATCTCTGGGCTAGGCCCAATGCTGCGTTTCTGATTTCCGGCGAACCTGCATTGAGGCCTGACAACACACAGGCGTGCAGGGTTTCTGGCAATTTATCAAGAAAAGCTAGGGAACTGAGCACCTGCACTTTGAAATCCGGACTTTGTCTCGGTGTGGCCAAGGTTTCCAACAGAAGCTCTTGAAAACGTTTTTCGTGTGCACAGGAAAGGATCATGCCCTCCATCAATTGGAGATCAGTCCGTTTAGGATTCTCCTCAACGCTGATTTCGCGAAATACACGCAACATTTCATCCTGCCATTCCTTGCGACTGGAAACCACTCGGCGTGCCTCCTCCCGAAGCCCCAGGTCCTCGGAATTCAGAAGCGGCAGCACACTGGCGGAATCGAGATCACTCTCCAAGGCGTGCAGAACCCGCAGAGCGATTTTTTGACGATAGGGTTGAGAATCATCATGCAAAAAAGTTTTAAGTCCGACAGGATCTTTCATTTGCATAAGTGCATAAACAAAGGCATGACGTGTGTGTAGCGGGTCCATTGCATCCATATGCCGAAATAAAAGGGGCAAGGAAGTCTTGTCGCTCAGGTGTCCAATTGCCTCGGCCGCTGTCGCACGTACGAATGGACTGGGATCATTTAGAAGCCGGCCAAGGGATTCCCCAGAAGAAGGATCCTTTGAACGTCCGAGAGACTTGGCAGCGACTTGACGTACTCCCTCGTCAACATCCAGAACAGCTCCCTTGAGGATCTCGAGACGTCGAATCCCACTCATCCTGGAGATCACCCAGAGGATACGCTTTCGAAACTCTGGATCCTTGGATTGTTTAAAAGCAAACTCCATGCTCTCAATGCCTGTTTCCCCTTTTTCAATCATGACTTTGGCCGCCCTGTCCCTTACGGCAGGTCTCAGGTCAGCCAATAATTGGACCAAAGGTTCATCAGCCAAGGATTCCCAGGCAAGAGCATGCCCCCTGGGATCGCGATGAATGGTGGTAGACTTTCTCTGAATACGATAAATGGCTCCCTTGATTTCAGGCTTGGCAGTCTTTGAATAAGGACAACCCCAACTCAACCAACCTCCAGTATCCAGCAATAAGAGGGATCCATCAGCGTCTTCGAGGATGTCTGTGGGGTGAAAACCGACATCCTCGGATGTAACAAAATCGCTCTCAACGGTCACAAACGTCCCATTGCGTGCCTCAAGTCGCACATGAACCACCTTATGTGTATTGAAATGACAGGCAAAAAGAGAATCACGGTATTCTTCCCCGAACGAGTTCCCACGGTAGCGCATCAGGCCAGCTGGAGCGACTTGCCCCCAGCGACTTACGGCTGGCAACCTACATCCCGTCTCTGGAATCAAGGGATTTCCATAGACACGTTGTGTCAACCCTCCACGCATCCAATGGATGAGTGCGTCATGCCGACGCCCCCCAAAACTATCAAAAATGGCACACGTTGAAAGCATGTCCCCGTTGCGGGTGAAGATCATCTCTACAGGATTGACCCCTCCCTGCCCCTCTACCTGAACGTCACTTCCATCGGGCCAGCAGGAAAAGATACCCGCCGCGCGACTGACACCAGATCGGCTGCCATCTGTGCCCAAGAGATCGTAACCAAAATGCCCACCCGAGAAA
>JAAZXX010000046.1 GCA_014239995.1 Verrucomicrobiia bacterium | reverse complement strand
GTTCGACCCCCTCGCGCTCAGCGAGTTCGACGGGTCCCTTCATGAGTTCCAGCAGGCTCGAAGCTGCTGGCGAGTTCTCCTTCGCCCATGGCGCAGAAGGTGACCGTGGCTTTCCTCATTTCAACAATGGCGTCCTTTACATGGAGGTGCCCCATGTAACCCCCACGCAGTGCCTCCCAGCCCTCGGGATAGGCCGGCTCGTTGGCGTAGAGGCAGTTTCCTGGGTCCCAGAGGATCTTGAGGTGCTGACTGCCCATGTCATCAATGAGTTTACGTCCCAGGTAAGCCGAGGGCACCATGGCGTTATTGCCGGTCTCAAGGACCAGTTCGACCCCCTCGCGCTCAGCGAGTTCGACGGGTCCCTTCATGAGTTCCAGCAGCTTGTCCCATGCCCCGTCGGCAACCACCCAGCTTTCTGCGCCGCCTTTGCCGAAAAGGATCATTTCACGCCGGAAGCTCATGATTCTTACTTTCGGGCATTCGAGAGCTTGTGCCATTTCAATGCAGCGTTTCAAGCCTTCCATATGGCGCTTGTATGCCTCGTCTCCGATCTCGGTCTGGTTCACACCCATGCCCACGAAGTTGTGACGTGAGATGCAGGCGACCTTGACCTTGTAATCGGCAACGAGTTGCCGGACACGTGCCATTTGATCCTTGTCCAGATCTCCGACCTCCTTGTCCCACAGGAACTGGAGTTCGGCGTATTCCAGTCCCGCACGGGTCATCACGCCGAGTGCGTGTTCAAAATCCCTGCTGATCCCGTCGGTGATGACGCCCAGTTTTGGTTTTTTCGTTTCCATAAAAATGTTTCTACCACTTGACTTCCGTGCCTGCGATTTCCTCGAGAACCTTGGTAATAGTCCAGTTGTCCTCTTCTGGGTATTTGGAGATGCCTGCTTGAAAAAGCTGTTGAGCCGCTGCGGTGGTGAACATGGGTACCCCGTTCTGCCTGGCAAGGTTCATGGTGATGCCCAAGTCCTTGTACATCGTGCCAATCTGGCTTCCGGTACCCTTGAATTTGCGTTCCATGATGAGCTTGGCGCAGTTCTGGAACAGCGGGCTGTTGACACCGCTGGCACTGAATACCTCGTAAAGTACCTTACCGTCGACGCCCGCCTTGCTACCCAGCACAAGCGACTCGAAAATGGCGGTGAAGGTGCTGCCGATCAGGGCCTGAAGTGAAGCCTTGACGGTTTGGCCAATGCCGATGTCTTCACCTACGTGAAAGATATTTTGCCCGACAGCCTGCATGATCTCCAGGTTTTCCTCCCAGACGCTGCGCTGGGCTGCCGCCATCATTGCAAGCGTGCCCGCTTGAGCGCCGTTTTGTCCACCACTGACCGGTGAGTCGATCATCTGGACGCCTTTTTCAAGGACGCCCCTGGCGATGCTCCTGGCTTCGGAAGGCTCAATGGTAGCCGTCAGCACAATGGTCTTTCCGGGGGTCATGGTCTCCATCAATCCCGCTGGGCCATGCACGATGGCCTCGGTCTGCTGCCCAGTCATGACCATGATGAACACGACGTCCGCGACCTTGCCAACTTCGGCTGGGGAGGTGGCGCGCTGGCCACCTAACTTTTCAAGCATGTCCAGGCGCTCCTGTCGAAGGTCAAAGCCCGTGAGTGTGTAGCCCGCCTTGATGATGTTGGAGGCCATGGAAAACCCCATGTCGCCCAATCCGATGAATCCGATATGTTTGCTCATAAAAATCCCACCATTCAAAAGCCCGACGACACACCAACGCTTCGGTGTCTGTCCATGTTAAATGGACAATTCCTTTTGAATTGCGACCTGATGCTAACGACAAGTAAGTGAAGTCTTCAAGGTTCTTTGGAATCCTGGAGGTGGTGACGCTCATCATGTGGAACTGCAAGGCAAGTGGCTTGGCAAAGGTGATGAAACACCTGACCCAAGGATTGCCTCGCTTTTAAGCTTATGATAATGTAAATTAATCACTATCCACAGATACATCCAGCACGAGATATGAAAAAGACACGCAGGCAATTCCTTCGCAGCACTTCTGCCACCGCCGTGATGGCACCCTTCATTCTGCCATCCCGGATATGGTCTGCAGAGGTTCAGCCCAATGACAGGATCAACATGGGATTCATCGGGATGGGCAAACAAAATCAACACCTCTTGAGCCATTTCATGAAGCTCAAGGGAACCCAGGCCCTTGCGGTATGTGATGTGGACACGACCCGCCGTGAGGATGCCCGTAAGAGGGTTGAGAACTTCTACAGCGGTCGGACGGATTCCGGTAGCTTCAAGGGTTGTGAGGCATACAACGACTATCAGGATCTGCTGGAGCGGAATGATATCGATGCTGTCTGTATTGCCACCCCCGATCACTGGCATGCCCTCATGGCCGTGCATGCAGCCAGGGCCAAAAAGGATATATACTGCGAAAAACCCCTTTGCCAGTCCATCCGTGAGGCCCGGCGCATGGTCAATGCCGTGCGTTGGAACAAGCGGGTGTTTCAGACCGGTAGCATGCAACGCTCTTCACAGGAATTTCGTGTGGCATGTGAGCTGGTGCGCAACGGCATCATCGGGCCCATTACCCGTGTGGAGGTTTCCGTTGGCGGACCTTCCAGGCCATGCGATCTCGACGGGGAGGAGATGGAGCCCGGCCTGGACTGGGATCGTTGGCTTGGCCCTGCGCCAAAACGTCCCTACAACTCCGCACTCAGCCCGCGTGGGGTGCACAAGCACTATCCCGCATGGCGCAATTACCGTGAATATGGGGGAGGAGGGGTTACCGACTGGGGGGCGCATCATTTTGATATTGCCCAATGGGGCCTTGGCATGGACAACGAAGGACCGCGGCGTATCCTTCCATCGAAAAATCCCGAGTCTGGAAATGGCGTGCGACTGGTTTACCAGAACGGAGTTGAAATGGTTCACGCCACCGGCAACGGTGTGACCTTTTACGGCAGGGATGGCAAGGTGAATGTCAATCGCGGCCAGTTCAGATTCTGGCTTGGTGACAAGCAGATCGCTGACAATCGCAAACAGTGCCAGCAGGTGGAAGAGCAATACCTTTCGGATGCCAAGGTGCGTCTCTACCGTTCCTCGGATCATAAAAAGGATTTCCTGGATTGTGTCCGCAGCCGTACGCGGCCCAATGCCGACGTGGAAATTGGGGCTCGCACAGTGACCGTCTGTCACTTGGTGAACCTTGCCTATCAGCACAACCAGGTCATGCAGTGGAATCCGTTCCGTGAACAGTTCGTCAATGGTAAGGGAGACAAGGCGTGGTTGGACGTCGCGCACCGTACACCTTACACGCTGGGCTAGGTGAAGTCCTCTCCGGAGAGACGGTGTCTCCCGTTATTTTCCGAAGTCAAAGGGCTTGCTACGACTGAAGGGTTTCCATTCGGCCTCCAGGATCTTGGCGTTCGCAAGCCCGGAGTGTACGTAGATGCCGTAGCGTAGCTGCAGGCTTTTACCGGGATGGATAAGGTGGTCTCCTTCAAAGGTCAGGCAGGCCCCCATCCAGCCATCATTTCGGACATGAAAGGCGGAAGGATGGTTTGGATTTCCTGGATGGTCCATAAGGGTGAGGCCCTCCACCACGCCATTGGCGATTTGTCCCGAGTAGTCGACCCAGCGGGTTTTTTTCCAGAATACCTCCTTTTCGTTGACTTGCCCTTCTGCATTGGTGATGCGCCCTCCGCCGTCATTGACTCCGAGGCTCTTTGCCATGCGTACGCCAAGGATCCCGAAGGGGGTCTCACCCAGTGTCACCCGTGTGTTGGGGGCTTTCAGTTTCAGGTCCATGATGATCAGGTACTGGCCATCTGTACGATCCTCAACGGCGATGCGTCGGGTTTCCTCAAGCAGGGTTGTCCCGTCCGGACCATTCCAGTGGCTGAAGGTGGTCACGGCGGCATGGGTGTTCGAATCTTCCAGTTTCTCCACGCGCCTGTGAAGGATACGCCCTTTGTCTGGTCCGTGATCCCCCCAGAAATCAATACCATTCACCTTGTAGTGTGAGATCCAAACGCTGTTGTGATGGCTGTGGGAAATCGGATCATGCGGATGTCCCATACGGGTCAACGAACGCCCGGAGGGTCCGTTTACCGGGTAGATGAACGGTCGATGCAAGGACGGGTCAAAATGGAAGCGCAGGCGCTCCAGGCCATGGCGCTGAATGGACACCTGATCATGTGGCAGGGGGATGGCCTGCAGGTGGGGAACCGGTCTGGGTTTAAATACGACAGCTTTAGGCTGGGCATGGCACCACCATGAAAGGCTGATCAATAGCAGCAGGGGCAGGATTGTTCCATGGGATTGGAGGTTTTCACTGCTGAATGCTTTGCTTGTTTTTGAGTATCCTTGAGGCCACATCGGTAAAGAGGGTATAGACCATGGGGATGACAAATAAAGTCAAAAAGGTGCTGGTCAACATGCCTCCCACAATGACCACTCCCATCGGGCGGCGACTTTCCGCACCTGCACCGAATCCGATGGCGATGGGAAGGATTCCCGATACGGTTGAGATGGCCGTCATCAGGATTGGGCGCAGGCGTATCGCGCCGGACTGGGCCATGGCTTGGTGTGGGTCCAGCCCGCTTGCTCTCAGTTGATTGGCAAATTCCACCAGCAGGATGCCATTCTTTGTCACCAGTCCGATCAGCAGTATCATGCCGATCTGGCTGAAAAGATTGATATTCATGGCCGGGATGGGTGTGATCCATTGCATCTGGCCCAGGGCACCCAACAGCCACAGCAGGCCCAGGGCACCCACCGCGGCGAGCGGTACGGTCAACATCACGGTAAGTGGATGCACCAGACTCTCAAATTGTGCGGCCAGCACCATGTAGACGATGACCAAGGCCAGGATCAGTACCCAAAAGATACTCTTGCCAGCATCCTGCAGGTCCCTGGACTCCCCTGACCAGTCGTAGAGGAAACCCGCAGGCATCTGATCATCCAGCATGGCCTTCACCCGATCCACGGCGGTGCCGATGGTGATGCCCACGGGGGTGCCCGAGATGGTGGCGCTTCGAATGCGGTTGTAGCGTTCAATTTTGTTGGGCGCGACTCCCACCCTGCGGTGGATGATGCTGGAGAGTTGAACGAGCTTGCCCTCTCGGTTGCGCACGTAAATCATATCGAGGTGTGTGGGTGTCAGCCGCCGGGTCCGCTCGAGCTGTGCGATCACTTCGTATTCCTTGCCATCCTGCTTGATGCTGCTGATATCCAGTCCACCGAAAAGGATCTGCAGGGTCCTGGAAACATCCCGTATCGATACGCCAAGTGCGGCTGCACGATCACGATCAATATCCAACTTGAGCTCGGGCTTGTTCATTTCAAAGGAGCTTTGTACATTCTGAATGAAACCGGATTGGCGCAGCTGATTGACAAAACTAGAGACGAACATATCCAGTTCTTCCAGGTTTTCAGCTTGGATGACCACCTGGAAAGGAGAACGAAAACTACGATTGATCGTTTTCGGTATGTTCGGAATCGCGATGGCTCCCTCGACCTCGGTGAAAAAACGCTCTCTGATGCCGCCGGGGCCATTGACAATTTCCTGGACTGTCCGGTCGCGCTCCTGTTTGAGGTGTACGAACACGATGCCGTTGTTGGCCAGGCCAGGTCCCGAGAAACCGGGGGCAACAAGAGATCCGTAAATTTCGATTTCCGGGGTTTCAGCCAGGATTGCCTCCATCTTCAGCAGCATCCGGTCGGTGTATTCCGAGGTGGAACCCTCGGGAGCGATGACAAAGCAGAAGAAAGTTCCCTTGTCCTCTTCTGGCAGAAAATCCCCCTCAAGGTTTTGGAACAACCATTGGCTGGCAAGCAGAAGAAGAAGGGCCATGCCTGCCAGGATACCGAGGCGCTTGAGGATGGTGAGGTCGAGCAGGAACTGCAGGAGCGTTTTATAAATCCGGGTGATCCCTTGCAGCATGGAATCGAATCGGCGCACCAGGAATCCTTTTTTCCCACTTCTCCGCCTGAGGATGCGCGCCGACATCATGGGCGTCAACGAGAGTGCGACGAAGGTAGAAACCGCCACCGATCCCGCGATGGCGACAGCGAATTCCAGAAACAGGCGTCCAGAGGTGCTGGTCTGGAATGCCAGTGGCGTAAAGACCGCCAACAGGGCCACGGTGGTGGCAATCACGGCGAAGGAAATTTCCTTCATGCCCCTGAGGGCGGCCTCCATGGGCTGTAATCCGGACTCAATGTGTCGATGAATGTTTTCGAGTACGACAATGGCGTCATCCACCACGATGCCAATGGCCAGCACCAGTGCGAGCATGGTCAGGATATTGATGGAGAAGCCAAACATATGCATGATGGCAAAGCTGGATATGATCGATACGGGGATGACTACCGTCGGCACCAGGGTGGCACGCAGGTCGTGGAGGAAAAGGAAGATCACGGCCACTACCAGCAGAAAGGCAAACCCCAGTGTCAGCCATACTTCACGTATAGAGGCCTCGACAAAAGTGGATTGATCATAGTTGACGACCATTTCAGTCCCCTTTGGTAAGGTGGGGTGAATCCGTTTCAGCTGTGCACGTATTCCGTGGGAGACAGAAACCGAATTGGCCTTGGACTGCTTGACGACTCCAAGAAAAATACAGGGCTTTCCATTGTTGCGTGCCCCCGTACGTTCGTTCTCGACACCTTCCTCGGCGCGGCCAATATCGCGCAGGCGTACGAAGCGATCCTGTTCCTGGCGAATCACCAGGTGGTTGAAGGCCTCTGCGGACTTGAGTTCCCCAAGTGTCTGGATGGTCATCTCCCGATCCCAATTCTCGACCCGGCCGCTGGGTAATTCCACATTCTGCTCCCGGAGTGCTTGATCGACATCCAGCACCGTGACTTGGTGAGCTGCCATCTTTTCGGAATCCAGCCAGAGGCGGATGGCAAAGCGCTGCTCCCCTCCTATGTAAATCGACGACACGCCCTCGACGGTCTGCAGCCGATTTTTTATTTGTTTTTCGGCCAGCTCCGTCAGCTCCATGGGGCTGAAGCGTTCGCTGCTCATGCCGATCCACATGATGGGGCGTGCATCTGAATCCTGTTTGGAGATCACCGGCTCATCGATATTTTCCGGGAGTCTGCCCCGTATCCTTGAGACACGATCCCGGACATCCTGGGCGGCAATGTCGATGTCCCTGGAAAGGCTGAACTCGACGGTGATGTTGCTGACCTGCTCACGGCTTTCACTGCTCAGCGTCTTGATGCCGGGGACATTATTGATAGCCTCCTCCAGGCGCTCGGTGATTTCTGTTTCTACGACCGATGCATTGGCGCCGGGATACACCGTGGTGACGTTGATGATGGGGGGATCGATATCGGGCAGCTCGCGGACGGGCAATTGATTCAGGCTGATGGAGCCGCAGAGCAGCAATGCCAGGCTCATCATGGTGGCCAGGACCGGTCGGCGTATGCTGATATCAGGCAGCTTCATGGGGGTTCTCTAGCGCCTCTCCTCTGTGCTGTCGGCAGGAGGGACGGGGTGGACCGGTGCACCCGGTCCAATCTTCTGGTTACCTTCCACGATGATTTTTTCGCCTTCCTTGAGTCCCTCGAGGATTTCAACCTTTCGCGCCTGGCGTTCTCCCACCTTGACAGTTCGCAGCTGGGCCAGACTTTCATTGTCCACTACGTAAACTGTGGCACGTTCATTGTCCAGTGCACGAAAAATGGCGGACTCAGGGATGACGATCGCCTCTTCACGGATTGTCAGGGTGAGTTCCAGTGTCGCAAACATGCCTGGCTTCAGGAGGCCCGCTGGATTGGGGAGCCTGGCCTTGACCAATGTGGTGCGTAGTTCCGGTTCCACAAAAGGAGCCACGAAATAAACCATTCCCGTGAAGCGTTGATCAGGATGAGCGGCCACCGTCACTTCAATTTTCTGTCCTTCTTCACAGACGCTCAAGAAACGTTCCGGAACATTGAACTCCAGCTTGCAGGGGTCCAGTGATACCAACCAGGTCAAGGCGGTTTCCGGGCCGATGACCTGACCGGGACTGACATACCTGGCACCCACGGTGCCGCTGAAAGGGGCGGTGATGCGTGTATCATCCAGTTGATGCCTGCGTAGATCCACGAGGGCTTTCTGGGCCTCAAAGCGCGTCCTGGATTGATAAAATGCCTGAGCGGAAATGAGCTTGTCCTCCAGCAGTCTCTGGTCGCGCTGGTGGGTCGACTGGCTAAGGGCCAGATTGGCCTCGGCCTCCACCACGGCGGCCTGCCACTTGTCCTGGTTCAGTTCCAGAAGAAGCTGTCCCTGAGTCACCTTTTGACCTTCTTCAAAGTGAATGGTTTCGACGATCCCTGCGGATTCGGATTGGAGTCGTACCATTTCGTCGGCCGTCACGGTGCCGATCAGGGAAAGGGTGTCCGCCACAGGCTCGGTCCAGGCCTGGACCGCAATGACCTGTGTTGGTTTTCTGTCCCCCGGATTTGCGGGGGATGGGGTCTTCGAGGGGCTGCACCCTGAGACCATCAATGAAGCCAGACTGTAAAGAAGTCTGTTGCCGTTTAAGTAACTCATGGATCTTTCCATTCTTCAGCCCAGCAGCATGCAATCTGTCCTGGCGGCCCAGATTGGGACCGAATCCTTTCTGCAAAGGCCACTGGCTTGCAAAAGGATTCACGATGGAAAAGAGGGTTTTGTCAAGGGTGGACGAGCTCGGAGTCGGTCCCAGGATCGCTGGGGTCCAGCCAGCCAGGCCCAATACGTGGCCCCTGTGTGCCTTGAGGGTGGGCTAAATCTAGATGGATCGGGTGGGGTCCAGATAATACAGCACCAGTCCGACGGTCAAAAATCCAATCATGAGTATCCAATCCATTATAATCCCTCTTCGACAATCAATACTTATGCTTTGGGAAAAAGCGATGGTTTCCCCTCTGTTTCTTCCAAGAAACGCGAGACAAATTCCAGGTGAATGGATGGTTGTGACATGACAAATGTCATCCCCCGCCGGGCAAACCACCACTTTCGATCCCGTTTCACTCACTGAATTTCCCAGCTTCGAAGGAAACCAAGTGATACGATAACACAGCATGTTTCATGCCATCTCAGAAATGCGAATATGCGAGTTGATGACCGCATACCTGGACCCTCGACGGGTCGCGATGACGACTGTATGCGAAAGATCCTTTTTGGATCCGGCGTTTATTCTACGGTCACGAAGCTGCCCCCTTCGATACGGGACTTCAGGAAGCGGGGCAGGTTTCTCGGATTCATCTGAAGGACCATGTGATGACGCCCCGCTGGCAGGCTGAGGCTCACGGAAGCCTGGTAGGGCAACTCACGGCCATTGATCCAAAGTCGCGAATCCTGTTGGGCATCAAAGTTCAAGGTGACCCGGTCTCCGGTCGTCTCGAAATGGCTTGTCGCCATCAGGCCGATCAAGCTGGTGACCTGATTGATGTTCCTCAGTGCCAGGGCCTCTGCCATGATGGACTGCGGAAGCCTTCCATCGACCAGGGTCTGGGCTGGTTTCCATGCCGGTCCAGAGGTTTCCCCGATAATATTTTCGATGCCAAACTGCTCATCCGTATGTCGTCCGGCACGCAGTTTCCAAAGGCGTGCAACATTGTTCCTGGCGGCGTCAAAAGGTCCGGGTTCACCCAGCTTGGAGAGAAACTTCAGTAAATCCATTCTTTCGGTTTTCGACAGGGTTTCGATCAACCCCGCAGGCATCAGGGAGGTACCCATCAGGCGACGGTCGATATCTTTTTTGGGAATCGAGATGGCTTGGTTGGCGGCATTTCGAAGAAAAATTTCCTGATTGTTTTCCGATTGAAGGATACCGCTGTATTCCTCCGCGTCGTTCGTCTCCAGAATGATGGAGTGATAACCCTCCTTGATCTTCGCATTGGGAGCCAGCAATGACTCCACGAGATAGTCGGTGGGGGCACTGGCCCCGATCGATGTCAGGTCAGGTCCCACCTTGCCGCCAACCCCTCCAATCGCGTGACAGGCGACGCACCCGAGCTCCAGTCGTCGGTAAACGGTTTCTCCACGGTGGGCGTCCCCTTGTGCTTCCGCTTGACGTGCCATTTGCTGGAGGGTGCTCACATCGATAGATCCCTGGTCTGCAGCCAGGGATCCAGCCTTTTCAATGGCAAGAAGCAGTTCAGGCTCATTGCGACCGGCTTTTTGAATGCTGCGTATCCCCGCTTTTGCAGCCGCTTTTCCAAGCGTGATATCCTGCATGCCGGCCTTCAAGGCTTCAAAAACTGGGCGGCGCTGGACGAGTCGTGTCCACAGGGCTTCAAGTTCGTTTTCCTGCTCGAGCCTGTTCATGGTGGCCCAGACCAGTGGAAGTGCCTCCGAGGGCCTGATATACGCCATGGCTTCCACGGCAAGCCGTTGAAGTGTGGCGGGTTGCTCCGCGGTGGTCAGGGATTTCAGTGAAGCCCAGGCACCTTCCCCACCCAGGGCTCCGAGGGCCTGCACCGCGCCCGCCCGCACACTTTCAGACGCAGACTCGAGCTTTGCGGCATGAACCAGCGCATCCTGGGCAGATGTGAGTTTCCACTCCCTTGCCAGACGCATGGAGGCCAGTTGAACTGCCTCGTCGGCATGCGCGAACCGCTTGACGATGGCATCTTTCCCCACCGTGGGTCGTACCTTCCTCAGGCGTGAGGCATCCTCAAGTGCACGGAGGCAGCGAAGCAGGGTCTCGCTCGGTAGAGCGCTGTCCCGGGTCATGGCAGTTATTCGGTTGAGTTGAGTGCTGTTTCCGGTCCTGCCGATCAATGTCAGCCATGGTCCCCGTGCAAGCTCCTCAGCCGTTCGTGCCTGGGTCAGGGGCTCCATGATCTGGGCCGCTTTCGCGCCCTCGATGGCGCTCAATCCGAATTCCAGTTGGGCGTCTTTTCCTTCCGGATCCCAGTCACCGTCCTTGATGGACTGGATCCAGACATCAGCCAAGTCGTTGATGGTCAGCCAGAGCCCATAATCGAGAAACCGGTCCATGGGTTTTTCCAGGACCGAGAGGGCCATTGCGGCAGCTTTTCCACTCTTGAGGCGTGGTAACACCCGCAGGGCTTCCAGCCGTACCCGGGGGTGTTCGTCCATGAGTCGCTTGCCCAACCACGCGTTGTAGTCCTTGGAATCTTCCAGCCAGAATCCAAGCACTCGCACGGCGGAGGCCCGGATGCGTGCATCCTCCGCATCAAGAAGCGACTCGAGCAAAGGCAGATGGACCTGGTCCAGTGACTGGTGCATCCAGAGTGACTGGAGACGTTCCTGTTCCGTGTCATGCGCCTGGGTCCATTCTGAAAGGGCCGTTTGAATGGAGGCTCCCCGTTCCGTAAGGATGCGGCGAGCCTGTGCTTGATGATAACTGTTGGGGGACAATAGCTGATCCAGCAATGCCGTATCGTCCATGGAGATGAGTGGCATGCGCGGTAGCAGGGGGTGATCCTTATACTGGATACGCCAGATGCGACCTGTGCTTTGGTCCCGTCGCTCGTCCCTGAAGTCGACTTCCCCGTGCTGGATAATAGGGTTGCTCCAGTCCGCTACATAGAGCGCTCCATCAGGGCCAATCTTCACGTCGATGGGACGAAAAGTAGCGTCCAGGGACCGCACCAGATCGCCGGCCTCCTGCGCGGCGAAACCTGCGTCCTTTTCTGTGATGGAAAAACGTACAATGCGGTGGGCTCGGAAATCACAGGTAATCGCTGAGCCCTGCCAATCCTGCGGCCAGTGCTCATTTCGGATCAACTCGAGGCCGCAGAATTTTGGGTAGGAACCCGGGCTGATGCTGTCCAGCAGTCGACGCCCTCCCGCATAGGTGAAATACATGGCACCCGGGACCCCATAACTGATGCCCTGGAATCCGGCTCCATCTGTAACGAAGGACTGGCCAAAGGCATCAAACTGGTGTCCCCAAGGATTGCAGAAACCGCGCAGGAAAACCCCCAGTTCCAGGCTGGAGGGGCGCAGGTGCAGCAGACCGCCGCTATTCAGGCGAACCAGTCCGTTGGGAGTCTCCAGATGGCTGTGGATGTAAATGGACTGGTTCATGTAAAGCTGACCGTCATGACCCCAACGCAAGGTATGCAGGATGTGATGGGTGTCCTCGGTGCCAAAACCGGACAAGACAATACGCCGCTGGTCTGCCTTGCCATCACCATTGCTGTCCTTGAGATGCAGCAGCTCCGTGCTTTGGCCGACATAGGCACCCCCGTCACCAGGTTCAATGCCGGTAGGCATCAACAAGCCTTCGGCAAACACGGTGGTGCGGTCAGCAAGGCCATCGTCGTTCGTATCCTCCAATACAAGGATCTGGTCATTGGCTTCCTGTCCTGGCTTGATCTGCGGATAGAGACTGGACCCAGCGACCCAGAGGCGACCTTCGGGATCGAAGTTGATTTGTATGGGTTTGCTCATGAGGGGCGTCTCAGCCCACAAGGTCATTTCAACCTGTGGCGATAGGTGGAAGGTCTCTCTGTCTGCCTTCATGGACTCCGGTGGGGCCTCTGCCAGCGTGGAACGAACCTTGGTGTGCTGGGGTTCCGGCAATCGCCACTCCAAGGCCTCGGTTTCCGTGAGGGTATCCGTTACCCGGATCAGTTCATAAGCATGTCGTTGCGGTATCGCAAGGGTATGAATCTGTTGTTCCTTTGCCTCGATGAGCGGATCAAACTGGGGTATCTCTACCGCATTTTGTCCCTGCTCATGTTTCCGAAACCCAAACAGATAGGTTTGGTTCTGTGGACGAAATCGATGAAAGAAAAGTTCATTTTTTTCTATGATCTGGTGGCGTAGTGCCTCCGCCTGATCAAATTGTGGGCCTCGACGGAAAGCCTGCCC
>JAAZXX010000469.1 GCA_014239995.1 Verrucomicrobiia bacterium | reverse complement strand
CATCCGATAGATGTTTTGCCGTGCGTTCTCTCGCCAAGGGATGCTGGATCAGGAAGCAGAGCCTTGAGGAATTGAAGTGGAACAATCGTCTTCCCCTGATAATCGACAGGATCGATGCCCGTCATACCCACATTTTCTAGAACTCGCAGGTGGGTCAGGTAAGACTCCCCGAAAGTCATCCAGAAACGAATGCGCTTCAGCCCACGCAGGTGCAAGGCAAGGGACTCAAGCTCCTCGTGATACATCAGGTAGGCCCGTCGAACACCGACTTCGGGGAAATCAAAGTCCCGTTTCACCGACAAAGGGGCAGTCTCCTTCCATTCTCCGGCCTCCCAAAAGCGTCCCTTGGAGGTAATTTCACGAATATTGATTTCAGGATTGAAGTTGGTCGCAAATGCATGTCCATGGTCCCCGTCATTGCAGTCCAGGATGTCCACCTGCTCGATTTCATCAAATAAATGCTTCTGAGCATAGGCACAAAAAACGTTGGTCACTCCAGGGTCAAAACCGGATCCCAGCAATGCCGTCCTTCCAGCTTTTTTGAAGCGTTCCTGATAGGCCCACTGCCATTTATACTCAAAACGCGCTTCATCAGGTGGCTCGTAGTTCGCCGTATCCAGGTAATCCACCCCAGTTTCCAGGCAGGCATCCATGATGTTTAAATCCTGATATGGCAGGGCCACGTTGATGACCAACCTGGGTTGAAAACGCCTGATCAGCGACACGGTCGCCCCGATATCATCGGCGTCCACCATTGCCGTCTCAACGGCGCGCGAAAGCTCTGAGGCAATGGTCTCACACTTTGCTGCGTTTCGACTGGCCAGACAGATCTCGCTGAAAACCTCCGGCAAGCTGGCACACTTGTGGGTCACCACTCGCCCCACCCCACCAGCTCCAATAATCATTACTCTGCTCATGTTTAGATTACGAATGTTACGAAATGAAGATACACATCAGGAGAGTCGATCACGGTAATCCTGATAAGCAAACTGCCGGACCAATTGGGTGTTGCCGTTTTCCGAATCAAAGGTTGCGATGGACGGGAGTCTTACCCCGTTAAAGGTCGTATTTTTAACCATGGTGTAATGTGCCATATCCTCAAAAACAAGCCGGTCGCCAATTTTCAGTGGCTTGTCAAAGGCATAATCCCCGATTTCATCCCCCGCCAGACAGGTCAAGCCACCGAGTTTGACAGTATGGGCTTTGCAACCAGGCATTCCCGCCCCTTGAATCTCAGGTCGATATGGCATCTCCAATACATCTGGCATGTGCGCCGTGGCAGAGGTATCCAGGATGGCCATGGGAACCTGAGATTCAAAAACATCCAAGACACTGGAAACCAAATAACCAGCATTCAATGCAATGGCTTCACCTGGCTCAAGATATACCTGAACACCATGGGTTTTCATGAAATGTTGAATCGTGTGGCAAAGTTTGTCCATGTCGTAGTCACTCCTTGTAAGGTGATGTCCTCCACCAAAATTGACCCATTTCATGCGCTCAATGAACGGCCCAAACTTTGCCTCCACCACTTTCAGAGTACGCTCCAAGGTATCCGCGTTCTGCTCGCACATGGTGTGGAAATGAAGACCTTCAAGACCATCCAGATCCCCACCTTCGAAATCTTGCAGTCTCATGCCGAGACGGGAGTGGGGACGACAGGGATCATAGAGGGCAGTGGAAACCTCAGAATACTCGGGATTGATGCGCAGGCCCATCGAGATGCCCGGGCGGGAGTCGCGGATACGATCACGATACCGATGGAACTGAGAAAAGGAGTTAAAGGTCACATGCTGTATCAGGGGCAGCAGGTCCTCAATATCCTGGTCACTGTAGGCTGGGGCATAGGCATGCACTTCTCCCCCAAATTCTTCCCTTCCAAGTCGTGCCTCATGGACGGAACTGGCCGTTGTGCCACAAAGGTACTGTCGAAGAATTGGAAAAACGCCGAACATGGCGAACCCTTTGAGAGCTAATATAATCTTGGCGCCACTCACATGCTCAACATCTTGTATGACCTCAAGGTTACGTCTTAGTTTGCAGATGTCGACCACGTAGCATGGGGTTGGCAAGTCAGGGAAGGTGTTCATATCAGTCCAATTCAAGGGTGGGCCGGGGCAAGCCTGCCGTGTTCAAGGCGTTCAGGTTAGCCGTAGGGGTCTCAGGCAAAGCCGTGTCAAAGGCCCATTGAAGTGCATAGTCGAACCTGGGATGTCGCTGTTTGTCGTCTGCAGAAATATCCATCTGGTAAAGCCCGGTACGCAGACAGGCCTTCATGACGGCGAGATTCTGATAGGGAATTGCGACATTGATGACCATCACGCCCGCAGCTCTTGAATCAAGTCGAAGGTGTCATTCACCTTGTCAGCGTTCAGTAAGCGGGTTTCAATGAAGGTCGATAATTCCGCTGCAATGGCCTCACATTTATAGATTTGTCGACTCGCCAGCACGATGCGCTCAAATAGCTCTGACCATGCTGCACATCGATGGGCAACCACAGGTCCCACACCGCCAGCGCCGATGTTCAATACGCTGTGTCCCATGATTCTGGTTATCCTTCCTTCGTTTGTTGCATTGGCATTGTGTCATACGAGGTGCACTTCCCACAGAGAACGCACTTTTAACTCCTGAAACCGCGAGTGGCCAGGCTTTCCATGTCGAGGATGGTGCCAGAGACGGCTCAAAGAAAACATGTTGTGTAAAAACCAAAGGCAAAGGGCAAGCAAAAACAGTAGGAGGATTTGTCTTATTTTCAATTGAGAGCAGGTCCTTGAAAAAGGTCTCCATGCACGCACGTGTTCCAATGGTTTCCTTACTGGTGGACGCACACCGCGAACCCGATGATTTGACCGGTCAGGAAGACCATGAAGGGCACTTGGGCTAGGCACCTTTTCTGACTTGCCGACCATCTTCAACCTCACGCCAATGAAGGATCCCCTCCTGCCCCTTTTCCCAACAGAGAAGGACCTCTCGCCCGCCCATGATGCTTGGAAAATCAACCCAACCACGCGCGATATTTCTGATAAGAATTTCCCGACTTTGAAATTCATCCAGCAGGTGAAGAAGTCGACCCAGGTTTTTTACTTGTCCCTCCACCCGCGCTCCTCCGAGGTCATGTCCTTGCTCGAACATGGCATCCCTCCAGGCACGGCACCCCTCCTGTGCTTGGCTCAACTTTTCGATTTCATCCAACCACAGCTGCACGGAAGGCACCATTGCGAGAGCCTGCTCCATCGTGTAATGTCTGGAATGTTGATACAAGCCTGGCATGTCATTAGTGCGGCACCCTGAAAAGAACCTTTTCAGGATTGAATTTCTTGTTTTTCAGGAAGAGAACGCCATTTATCGAAGACCTTCTCATTGAATTCGATTTCCAAGGAGCGCTGGTAACTGATACGAGCCTTCTCATGTTGCTCAAGGGCCTTATAGACATCCCCAAGGTGGTCAAGGATAGTTGGATCCGCTTCCTTGAGTTTTTTCTGCGCTTTCTCGAGGAATGGCAAAGCCTCGGATGCCTTGCCCTGTTGAAAGAGCACCCATCCCATGCTGTCAAGGATGGCTTCGCTCTCGGGTTCCATGGTGAAAGCCTTTTAAATCCAGGCCTGTGCCTGGTCAAGTTTCTGGCCTTTCTCTGCCCACATGTATCCAAGATAGTTCAATGCCGTGGCATCATTGGGGGTTTTTTGAAGGCATTGCAAGAATGCTGTCTCGGCCTCCTCAAGCCTACCAAGGCGTTCAAGAGTCGAGCCTATGCGGAAGTAGAAGAAACCGTTCAGACG
>JAAZXX010000468.1 GCA_014239995.1 Verrucomicrobiia bacterium | reverse complement strand
AGGAATGATCTTCACGGGACTTTGATACGGCGTTTGCTTCCCTCGCCGCGCAGTATTGGGGAAGCGACAAGCCGATGGCACCCAACGCGCCAATTTGAAGGAACTCGCGCCGCTTGAGGTGACTTCCGCCACAAAGAGAGGCATTTTGATCGGCAAGGAAATCGAGCATTTAATGACTTTAAACCCTGTGTATTGGATTGACAATCTCCAAGTGTGTGTCACACGAAGGCTTAACTCCTGGCTCCTTGCTTTATCGCCAAGGGTGCTTCGATGTTTGATTTTTCATGGTGGCAAGGTATAGTCGTGAGATTCATGCAACGCTTCATGTTATTTCTGTCCGTCTGTCTGCTGCACGGTGTTCCTCTGGAAGGCATCACCGCTGAGCCGATGAGAATTGGAATCATAGGCCTCGACACCTCCCACGTCGTTGCATTCACGCGCATCCTGAATGATCGCAGTTCCAAGGATCATGTTCCTGGAGGTCGTGTGGTTGCGGCCTTCAAGGGTGGCAGCGATGACGTGGTTTCAAGTTACACGCGTGTTGACACATTCACCAAACAGCTCAAGGACGATTATGGAGTTGAAATCGTGGACTCTATCGAGACCCTTTGCCTCAAGGTGGACGCGATTTTGCTTGAGTCGGTCGATGGGCGGCCACATCTGGATCAGGCAAAACCCGTGATCGCCGCAGGTAAACCGCTCTTCATCGACAAGCCAATGGCAGCTTCTTTGCAGGATGTGATCGAGATTTTTCGATTGGCCCACGAGGCCGGCGTTCCTTGTTTTTCATCTTCATCGTTGAGGTATTACCCCAGCCTGCTTGCCCTTCAAAAAATGCCTATCGGTGAATTAAAAGGAGCTATTTCCTACGGGCCTTGCACCTTGGAACCCCACCACCCTGACCTGTTCTGGTATGGGGTTCATCCCTCTGAAGCCCTCTTTGCAGTCATGGGTACGGGATGTCAAACTGTTTCCAGGGTTCACAGCTCCTCTACGGATATTGTTTCTGGGGTCTGGAACAATGGCAATACAGGCGTCCTCTACGGCTTGCGAACGGGGCACGCCCGTTACAAGGTTACTCTTTTTGGCAGCGAGGGCATTGCTGAGCAGCAGGGTGGTGGCAACTACGTTCCGCTTGTTCGTGAAATTATTCAATTTTTTCAAACCGGTCACCCACCTGTTTCGGTGCGTGAAACTGTCGAACTTTTTGCCTTCATGCAAGCTGCCGACATCAGCAAGGCACAGCAAGGACGGAGTGTTGATATCCCGACTCTCATCAAGGCCCACGGCGGGGCGTGGCTTCTCAGCCCCTCTCCTTGAGAAGATGTCCAAACCCATGGTTGAAACGGTTCTGATTTTTTTGCATGCCAGCCTCAATACATCATGAAAAAAAACGATGACTTTTTGAAAGCCGGCAGGACTGGTTCCTGCCATGGTCAATGGGTTCCTCTTGGCATGTCGCTGGTATTAGCACTCTTTTACACGCCATTCATCCTTCACGCTCAAGATACTCTGGCCGATTTTGAGGCTACTCAGAGGCGTGTACAGGCTGCCTTGAGCCAAGCCATGGCCTCGACCGTGGGCGTTGGTCAAGGGGGAAGCGGAGTGATTGTTTCAGCTGATGGACTTGTCTTGACGGCAGCCCATGTCAGTGGCAGGCCCAACCGCAGGATCACCTGCAGAATGCCTGACGGACAGCGTGTACAGGCCGAGACTTTGGGACGTTTTGACTATGCCGATGCTGGAATGATTCAGCTTCAGGGTGAAGGACCTTGGCCTCACAGTCCCCTCATGGAATCCATGCCTGCAGCCGTTGGGGATTGGTGTTTTGCACTGGGACATCCTGGGGGGTTTGATGAAGACCGAGGGGCTGTTCTGCGTGTTGGTAAGGTCATTTCCGTGCGCAGTGATTTCATCCGCACCGGTTGCGAATTGCTTCGAGGTGATTCTGGAGGTCCTCTGTTCAACCTCCAAGGTGAGGTGATTGGTATTCATAGTCGCATAGGTGAACCCTTGGACGACAACTACCATGCACCGCTCAATGCCTTTCTCAAGATGTGGGATGAGTTGCTGGCAGGCGTATCCCTTCCTAACGTGGTTTCAGGACGCGACCGAGGATCTCTCGGCGTTGGGGTTGAATCGCATGCCCAGGGTGTGATGGTCAAGGAGGTGCGTGAGAACAGCGCAGCCGCAGCTGCCGGGTTTCGTGTCAGCGACATTATTCAAGCCATTGATGGTTTTGCCATTGAGGACCGTTTTGAATTGCGGTGGGCCATTGGGAAAATGCGTGTCGGTGACAGTGTTCAAATCAAGTTTTTGCGCGATGGAAAACAGGAAACCCATACGGTCGAGCTGGGCAAATCGACGCGATGGCAACGACGGGGATCTTCATGATCATTAAAAATTTCAGCACACTTTTTCTTTCCAGTTTCATGAGGGTTTCATGCCTTGTGACACTGTCCCTGATCCTTGCATGGTCAGGTAATGCCGCTGAGCCCAGCGTGTTAAGCCGTGGCGAACGTTTGAACGGATGGAAGACGCGACCCCTGCTTGAACAGCATTGTCAGGAGATGTTCCTTTCCGTGGTTGAGATTCTTGACCAAGGTCATCAGGTTGCCCTTGGAACCATCCTATCGGAGGATGGATTGATCGCTACCAAGGCCAGTGAATTTGGTGAATCGCTTGAGGTGAGGCTTCTGGATAACAGCGTTTATACTCCGGAAATGGTGAGCATTGATGTGGAAAATGACTTTGCGCTTCTCAAAATTAAGGCCCGTGGTCTTCGTCCCGTCATATGGTCCGATGAAACACACGCATCCATGGGTAGCTGGGTAGTATCCCCTCATGAAGATGAGTCCCAGGTACGTTTGGGTGTGGTGAGTGCTGCTGCCAGAGAGGTGACCAAGGCCCCGGGGGCGCTGGGGGTAACGTTGTCCAACGGGGCTGCTTTCTTTGCGGAGGATGAGGTGCTTGACATGACAGTTCTAGTCAAGCGATTGAAACAACCAGAAAGAAGCATCGATCGCTGGATGCGATCCCAGCTTTCCGAGGATTCAAAAACTTTGCTGAACCAAAGCGTGGGAGATCCGGCCGAACACTCCGTTATTTTCATGCCACTGCTAGGGGAAATGAATGCCCTGCTTGCAGGTCCCTTGATTTACGAGGAAAATCGCTTTGAGGGCCTTGTGCTGAGTGAGGAAACAGATGATCAGTTTTCGAGAAATTTTCGTGAAAGAAACGTGATGTTGTTAAATCGTCTCCTCATTGAGGATGTCTATCCGCAAGTTTTCATCCGTGGCAAGGCTGCATCGATGGCTAGAATACTTGAGGTAAGATCAGGCAGTGCCGCTGCACTCTCTGGGCTGCGAAAAGATGACCTGATCCAATCCATTCAGGCCTTGCCTACGTATGAATCCAGTGATGTGATTGAGATTATCCGCAAATACGGGCCGGGTGAAACAGTGAAACTTGTCATTCAACGCGGGATGAGCCAAGTGGTTAAAAAGGTGCAACTCGGTTACTTCGATACCACCTTTCCGGACCTGGACGCCAATATTGAGCTGAGTGGTGAAATATCACAACGTCGTACTGGCTTTGACAGGATTATCCAGCACGATATTCCACTGCCACCCAAGGCCATGGGGGGACCATTGATGACGCTCGATGCCAAGTTCATCGGAATCAACATCGCCCGCTATGATCGTGTTGCAACCTTTGCCTTGCCTGCTTCCCTTGTGCAGTCCCTGGTGTCCAAGATGAAGTAGTCACCAGGTCCGGGGTATAAGT
>JAAZXX010000467.1 GCA_014239995.1 Verrucomicrobiia bacterium | reverse complement strand
GGTCAGAAACCAGTCGCTCAAGTTGGCCGGCGAACCGTCCGGGTTGTGGATCTCAATCCAGTCGGATCGGTCGTCATCATCGTCGATGGTGCTCCTGCGGTTGTCCGCCATGAACTCCGAGATCATCGGCGCTGAGAAGGCAGGGGCACCCATCAGCAGCAAGGCTCCGGTAATAAGTTTCTTTAACATTTCATTCGCACTCTGCGGCTGTCGTAGACACGGACGGCTTCGAGACGGGGAGTCGATTGAAGATGGTACGCGCGAAAGGAGTCGAACCTTCACTCCCGAGGGAACCGGAACCTAAATCCGGCGCAGTCATCTCAAATACTTACTTTCCTAGCAAATACGCGGCCTGTTTTCAGTTTGTGCCGATTAATTTGCCAACTTTCAGTGAATTACCGGCACAATTACCGGCACAAAAGCCAGTTCGAACTGCGCCAACTCAAACAAGCCTCATCCGATGCAGCAAGCTAATTCCAAATAGACGGCGGGGGGGCTTTCCAACTCCACGCGCTCAATTCATCAATAATGGATTTGGGCTTGGAGAATTTTTTGGCAAAAGAGGGCTAATGGTGCTGGCAGTGTCACCCGAGTGTGCTGTGAGGTTATTCGAGTTGAGACATGTGTCCCGCCACAACTTTCCACGTTCCGTTTTTCCTCACCCAGACATTTGTGCATTGAAATTTTCTACTGAACGGCTCGCCTGCTTTGTCCTTGCCTGCCTCATGGTAGACTCCATTGCCGACCGCGAAGTTCTTGCCGTACACGCGCACGTTGAAGGCAGTAAGCCGCGCGCTGGTGTACGTGTAGGTCGAGTCCTCGAAGTTGGCGAATCCGTCTTCCCTGTTCGCCACAGTACCGTCTGGATTGGTGTAGGAAAAGTCGTCTGCCCAAATCCGTCTCAGGTGATCAATATCTTTGGTGATGCGAACCCGGCCCCATTCATTGGAGAGTTTTGTAATCACTTCCGTGATCTTTTCGGCTTCGTCAGCCGACACCGCCGACTGCGTCGGGCCAGTAGAATCACATCCAGACAAAGTTGTGCCTACAACAATGAATATTACCAATAATCCTAATTGTTTCATAACAACCCAATGAGACGCCAATGCCAGTTCACCGTCAAGCGGCCAGCAGTGCCACCCAAGTGTGCCGTGAAGAGGCAGAGAATGGTGGCTAATATACTTGGCTTTGATAAAGGAACTCTGGAGGTGACTCAAGGAAGTCGGAGACAAACTCTTGGAGCAAGCCGTTTTCCTCTCTCCAAGCCACATATTTTTTATGTGCCTCAATGGAAGTCCACTCTCCATAAACCATCATCGTAGAGCCATCTGGACTCCCCGCGACACGAATGGACTCACAACCTTCAAAGGAGGCAGTGTCAGGAATATGTTTTTGCATAAATGCTACAGCTTCCTCGTACTTACCCGGTTGAACCTTCATTTTTACAATAGCAATTTTAGACATAAAGCGAGAACATCAGAGTTGCGCCTAACCGTCAAGCGGTCAGAAAAAAGAGTCGGTCTAACAGTTGCACCCGAACAACAACCCTGTGGCGTTCAAGTGGTTGTTTAGCTGATGGGAGCTTTGACTACTCGATGTGGTTCTATTACTGGTAATTCCAGCTCTTTTCCATCCCCAATTTTTTCTATGGAAATAGAGTACGTTTTCGGTTTATCTCTGGACTGGAAGTCGCGTGTACGGGCTGGAAATATAGCTGTTATACGTGCGGCCTGATCGAACGATTCTTTTGCGGTGATTACTAAAAAAGTCTATATGCTTATGTCCCGGCTTAATGGCTAAAGTCACACTCCAGGAGTTCTGCGCGGGGTTCATTTTCATTGGGGCGGCCTGTTCCTTCGGAAAAAGTTCAGCGATATATGCCGCACTACCATCAGGACCCCGGTCATACATCCACCATATGCGCCCACTCTCAGCCTTGGCCCCCTTGGGGAAAGTCACCGTAATCTGAATCTTATCCTTATCCAATTTGGCTTGTACCGCTGGAGGAGGCAATAACCCTTCCCCCCCAAAAAAGTGATGGAGTAAGAATACCGATTTATTCTGTTCATCGCGTTCAGCCGCTGGATGAGGTTCACGGATCCCATGGCCTGAATTAGCCTTAAGGTAAATTGGAATTTGGGGGTGATGTTTCCCGCCCCATGCCAAATCAAAAGCCACAAAGTCATGGGTGCCCGGGTGAAAAAACAAATCGACACTCCGCTCCTTTAGAGTCTTCAGATGTCGAGAAACAAAAACGTGATCGGCCATCTCTCCGGCAATCTTCTGCAAATCCTCCCACTTCTTCCCCGCAGCCAGAGCCTGGCGGTTATAGACCGGCCCAAAGGTGCCGCCCAAAAAGAAGTGATTCATAATGCGCTCGGTGTTTACAGATTCACCGCGTGCCCTCAGTTTGACCGCATAAGTCTCATTGGCCCGGCGCAAATCTGACCACGCCTTGGGGTCACACAGGCGCAGGGGTGAATCCCAAATAGGGGACACACTCGCATGCAGGGCACTCAATCGCTTGTCTTCAATCAGGGTCACCGAAGGTGAGGCACCATTCTTAGAGCCGCCTGAGGCAGCGACCTTACCCTTTTCAAAATGATCCTTCTCTGCGTAAGCCGTCGTGATTGCTCGCATTAAGGTGGCCGGCCAGCCCCAGTACTGGATGGAATAATGAGGATTGAGTGTCTCAACAAAACGCCGGTCGGCCAATCGACCCAGTTCACCCTGACCGGATACTTGCAATACCTGCACCACCGTTTGCACCAGACCGACGCCTCCTTCAAGCAAGGTTCGATCCACCCCGCGAGGCTGCAAATCCTTTTGGAACTGGCCCGGATTGTGACCGCCAGTCAGGTGGAAACCCTTGGCCTTGCAGTTGGTCGGCACAACCATCCGCACCGGCACGCGGTATTCCTTTCCCGGCAGTAGCTCGCCCACCCGAATGGTGACCAATTTCTGTCGCGTGGACACTTCTCCCCTCACCACATGCCAGTCCTTGAGCACCTTCACCTCTAGGGTACTCGCGTCCAGCATTTCGGCCATGTTAAACAGGGGAGCTGACTGCAAAGGCAATAGCGCAACAAAAAAACCGATTAAGAATAGGCATTTCATTTCCCTTGAGCTTTCAATTCTTCACCCGTCTTGCCGCCGTGTTTGCGGATTTGCGGGTATAATTTGACGTGCCGCTTGTTTATAGCCCAATCCAGAGGGGTTTCTCCCGAGTCAGTCATTGCGTTTACATCCGCGCCATTCTCAATAAGCAGTTCGACCATTTCTTTACCTCCATTTTGAGCTGCACGGTGTAAAGGAGTCATATTTCCCAAACCTCTTAAATTCACGTCTTCACCAAGAGTTAAATATTGTTTAACTTCTTCAACGTCTCCTTTAATGATAGCTCCCCACACGGCAACCGCACTCTCTCAACCAAAATCGTTGTTTTCAAGCCGTTTTAACTGTTGCCGCAAAAAGCCTTCAATCTTTAAAAATGAGGGTTGATGGCTGAACCTCAAGCATACGAACCGGAGAAACTGACCAGCGTAGTCACATGGACTATCCTGCCAGCGAATGGACTCTCACGTATTATCCGCGCAAGGACGGTGCAACCGCCACCAGCTTCAGCGCAACGGCTGACGGCGACACGCATCTGGTAACCGTTGCCGCTGCCACTGGCTACGCCGCTGGCGTGTACGACATCATTGCGATTTATCCGGTGTTTACGCAGATTATTGCGAAATCATAAGAAATTAGCCGGATTTAGGCTAAATCCATCGACCTGGAGCAGGGGTACAAGTCCTTTG
>JAAZXX010000466.1 GCA_014239995.1 Verrucomicrobiia bacterium | reverse complement strand
GAAGTGGGGCTTGGTTACCTCAAACTGGGGCAATCAGCCACCACACTGAGTGGTGGTGAAGCCCAGCGAGTCAAGTTGGCATCCGAACTTGCCCGCCGTTCATCCGGAAGAACCCTTTACATTTTTGACGAACCCACCACGGGTTTGCATTTCCATGATGTTGCCACCCTGCTCACCGTCATGAATCGCCTGCGCCATGCCGGTAGCACATTGGTGATCATTGAGCATAACCTGGATGTGATAAAGACAGCCGACTGGGTGATCGACCTTGGTCCGGAGGGAGGCTCAGGGGGAGGAGAGGTTGTTGCTGAAGGAACGCCTGAGGACATCTCTCTTGTGGAGGCAAGTCACACGGCTTTACACTTGCGTCAGGTGCTGAAAGTGCCTGCTGATGGAGACGACAGCCGTGCCGATCTTCCTCACCTATCATGATGACCTGCATGACAAGCCTTGGAAATTTCGTTCGGCACGGCATCCTTGCCTTGTTGATGGGGGGGACCATGGTCATGGGTGCCTCCACAGCACCCAATATGCTTCTCATCCTCGCCGATGACCTTGGATTCTCGGATCTCGGGTGTTTCGGAGGTGAAATTCAGACACCGAATCTGGATCAATTAGCCTCCAACGGGTTGCGTTTTACGCGTTTTTATAACACCGCGCGATGCTGGCCAACGCGTGCATCTCTTTTGACCGGTTTCTATGCGCAGCAGGTACGGCGGGACAAGGTGCCGGGTGTTGCCAGTGGTGGAGCGGGTCAAAGGCCCGACTGGGCTCCCTTGCTTTCCTCCATGCTGAAGGCCCGTGGCTACCGGGCCTATCACTCCGGTAAATGGCATCTGGATGGCATGCCTATTCAGAATGGTTTTGACCTCTCCTATTATCTCAAGGATCAGGGAAGATTTTTCAATCCTCAAACGCATTGGCTCAATGATGAAAAACTGCCCCCCGTTTTACCTGGCTCCGATTATTACGGGACAAACGCCATTGCTGAGCATGCAGTCGCCTGTCTCAAGAAGCATGCCATGCATCATGCCAGCATACCTTTCTTTCACTATCTAGCCTTCACCGCTCCGCATTTTCCACTGCATGCCCTCCCCAGTGATATTGAAAAGTATCGAGGGGTCTATGACAGGGGCTGGGACGAGATGCGTCGCGAACGGTGGGTTCGCCTGCAGTCCCTTGGCCTGAGCTTTCCTCCATTGTCGAACGTTGAACCACTGACAGGTCCCCCGTATCACTTTCCCGAGGCATTGAAGGTGCTGGGGGGGGGGGAAGTGAACCGGGCCATTCCATGGGGAGAACTTTCTCTTCAACAAAAAAGGTTTCAAGCCTCCAAGATGGCCCTGCACGCTGCCATGGTGGATCGTATGGATCAGGCAATTGGTCGTGTCCTCCAGCAGTTGAAGGACATGGATGCCTGGGACAATACCTTGATTGTTTTTTTGTCTGATAATGGTGCAAGTGCTGAGATCATGGTACGTGACGACGGCCATCATCCCGAGGCGATGCCGGGTTCGGCGGAAACCTATCTCTGTCTCGGCCCCGGTTGGTCCACGGTGGCCAACACTCCTTTTCGCAAGCACAAGACATGGGTGCATGAGGGAGGGATACACACTTCCTGCATCATGCACTGGCCCCAGGGAATCATGGGGCGAGGAACGCTTGTCAATCAGGTGGCCCATGTCGTTGACATGGTTCCCACACTGCTGGCATTGAGTGGTGATCATCATCACCTGACGCCGGTGCCCGGGCTTGCTTCTCCACCTTTACCTGGCATCAATTTGATGCCGGTCATTACGGATCCCTCGCGATTGCTTGAAAGGCCGAGGCCCCTGTGGTGGCTTCATGAAGGCAATCGCGCCCTGAGGGATGGTGACTGGAAACTGGTCGCCACTAAAGGATCCGAATGGGAGTTATTTGATCTTGGCAGTGATCCGAATGAAACCAGAGATCTTGCCAGGCGCCATCCTTCAAAGGTTCGAGCCCTTGCCCGATCCTGGAAGCGCATGGAGTTGGAAATCAATGCCACTGCATTGGGTCAATGATGTTTATTGCATCCATCGCGCTTTGATGTCCCTGTAATGGCGCAGAGCCTCCTGATACTCGGCGATGGCTTCTGCAGAGAGGGTATCCCGGCTGCGCTCTATTTGTGCCAGCACGCGGTGAATGAGAAAATCAATTTCCTCCATCGAAGGCCTCAGGGGTGCGCCGGGAACACGGAAATGCCAGGGTGCTGTATGTGCAAAGCGTGTTCTCCCTGGAGAAGCTTCTCCGAAGCAGCGCAGGGCTATCCATGAGGAGTTTCTGATGGGAACCTTCACGCTGAAGGAGGTGCGCCAGATTCCGGGTTCTGTGGACTCTTGATTGCCTTCAATGCGTCTTTGGACCTTGCCATTGACAATGATCTCGAGGCTTTCAATGGGGTGATCCCAGAGAATCTCTCCGGCGATGTCGGCCTGATGGTTCTGATTTACCTTGAGGAAATGAAATCCGGGTAACTGCGTATCCACCTTGGCAAAGAGCATGGGACCTGTCGTGACAAAACTGCGGCCGATATCCAGCCCCTTGAACCATTGGTCATAGGAGAAACCCTTTTCGAGGTGCACATACACCCTGCCAAACCCGAGAGGCACCGGGTGCACACCACTGGCTGTTCCTGCGGTGGGGCGTAGGTTGAAACCGCAGTTCAGGAGGGTATAGTAATTCTGGAAACCATAGAGCATCCAATCCTTTTCATTCCCGGCTTGGCCATTCTGGGGTAGTTCCATAAAAGAGGGGGCTGGGGTGCTCCACTTTGAAAAACCAAATTCAGTGCGCCACAGGTGATTGTTGGAAAGTTCAAAGAGGTCGACCTCCATGACTGGTATCAGCGCCATGGACCAAGGCCAGTCATGCTTGTCCAGGTCGATCAGAGCTCCCTGTGCATGTGCTTCCCTTGCAATTTCCTGCATAGGGGGAGCACCTCTCTCAAAAGGCTTGGAATGACCCAGTAGAAAGACTGCACCCAGGGTGTGACTCCGGCCATCCACGCTGAAAATCTCATATTCGGTATTCAGTGGGTGGATCACGTGCAAGTCATCTACTTTCACCAAGGTGGGGGGCTGCGTGATTTTCAGGTTTTTGTCACCCTTTACTGGTGCTTGATAGGCGTGCGTCACCCAATGGTTGAGGGGGAAGGCGACGTTGAGATCCTCAGCCAGCATGACGTTGGGTAGTTCCTGCATGGAGCGGTGTACATGGGTGTCTCCCGAAAACCAGTTTCGATCGGCCATGTTGATCCAGCGCTTCAGCCTGAACTCCAGGGAACGCGACTGGAGGTCGCTGATCATGACTTCCCGTTCAAGGGCGTGATACTCCTTGCCGCGTTCAATAATCCACTGGTAGCGGCCTTTGGGAAGTTGTACGGAAAACGCTCCAGCAGACAGGGTCGTGTGGTACTCCGTGGCCTCCTCATTGATCCAGTTCTGCTTGCGATAATCCACGGAGGATCCAAGATGGGAAATGGATCGGGGGTAATACGATTGGCCTTCCTGGTCCTTGATGTAAACACGCGCAGGAATAGGTTTCTCGGTATCCGCATCCAGCACGATGGCCTTCACATATGCCTCTTCCTGCGCCGCCTTGCGCTTTTTGATGATCGCCCAGGCATCCTGCGGTTGCTGGGTCGAGTCTACCAGGTCAGCGAGATCCCTCAGGGCCAGGACAATGTAGTTCTCTTCCTTGAGGTGCTGCATGTAAGCTTCAAACATTTCGGGTGGTGTGGAGACCCATGGATGATCCTGGTCATGGACACCATGAAACTGGA
>JAAZXX010000465.1 GCA_014239995.1 Verrucomicrobiia bacterium | reverse complement strand
CCGATCTGGCAACCCTGGAATACCGGATTCAAACGTGGGGCCCAGATGAGATCATCTACGTCACGGACGGCCGTCAGCAGCTTCATTTCAAGCAACTCTTTGAAATCTTCAGTCGTTGGCAGCCTGGGAACCCGTTGCGGCTGGTCCACACCTGGTTCGGATCGATTCTTGGACCGGATGGCAAACCATTTAAAACGCGCTCCGGCGAAACCATCAAGCTCAACGACTTGCTTGACGAAGCCGAGGACAGGGCTTACAGGGCCGTTCGCGAAAAGAACACCGACCTGGATCCCTCCGAAAGTCGTGAGATTGCGCGCGTGGTCGGCATCGGTGCAGTCAAATACGCCGACCTCCTTCCCAATCGCCAAACGGATTATGTCTTCGACTGGGACAAGCTGCTTTCCTTGAGCGGCAATACTGCCCCCTACCTGCAGTACGCATGCACCCGTATCCGCAGTATTTTTCGCAAGGCTGGTATCGAAGAAAAACCATTCATCGAAAGCATCAGGAAAGACAAGGACTTCAAACTGGAGTTTGAATCCGAGCATGAGCAAGGTCTCGCCCGTCACATGATCAATTTTGGACTGGTCCTGGAATCTGTGATGGAGGATCACCGGCCCAATTACCTTTGTAATTATCTCTTCGAGTTGGCTGGGCACTACACCTCTTTTTACGAAAACTGCCCTGTCCTTAAATCAGAGGGCGATCAACGTCAATCCAGACTGGTACTGTGTCTTCTGACGCGCCAGGTGCTTGAAAAGGGATTGTCCCTGCTTGGCATCGAGACTCCGAAAATGATGTAAGACCCCAGAAGCCCATGCTTCCTTGGCGTGGCGGCACAAACCTGAGGAGGAAAGGGACTGCAGCGGTGAATCTTACATTCCCCCCCCATCAACGATGCTTTCGTGATCAAATACAGCGACCGACCTGCATGGTGTGATACCGATCTCACTGCCTTGGGAAAAAACATCGGGCAATACAAGCGCATGCAGAAACCTGTCCGGTCATGCCCATTGTCAAGGTAGTAGATGCATACCCATCACGGGCTCATCCAAGTGGCGGCATCCCCAAGACCATGCCTTCTGGCCATGGAATCTTGAAACCCTCATCCAGCGGAAGAAGTGGAAACGTCCATGATGACAGGCAAAAAAGTGGGATTCTCAACGGAACAACCAACCCGTATGACTCAGGGCTGATGTTGGAGAAGCACCTTCCAAAGTATTTCAAAAAGTGCGGAACGATCGGATGCGTTGCGGTCGCATTCACTCCTTTCAGGGGATCCGAACACCCTGAATCCTTCCCCTACAGCGGGGCCGTTCAGGACACAAAAATCAGTTTTGTTGTCCCTCAACTGGGCACGGGCCTTTTCATCAAGGCTTTCGGGCTTCCCCTCAACCTCATACTTCCACCCCACAAGCAGAGAGCTTGGAAACCAGTCCCTTAATTGAGCGATAAGCTTCGGTGTGGGAAGTAATTCAGCCAGGAGTCTACCGTTTCGGGTGGCAAACTTTCCAGACCGAACCAGGCACCGTCGGCCATCCTCTGTCTCATTCCAGACATTACCAAAGGAGAAATCGCTGACAGCCGCGGCGTGAAACACGGCATCAGGAACCTCTCCACCCAGTGCCTCAAGCCTGGAGGACAGGTCAGAAACGGTCGAAAAGGTCTCTCGCCTCTGGGCGTTGTAAGGTCCAGGGTAGGTCACATAATAGCCGGTCAAGAGAGTCACATGCACCCCTTTGCGAACCAGAAAATCCGCCCACTGCGCACCCAGTGACCCGGTGGAGAAATTGGTCAAGCGGCGAACCTCATCCAATGGCTCGTGGGTGGGGCAAGCGGTGATAATCACATGGAGTTGTGCTTTGCCCTTGGACATCGAGGTGTTATATTCCAAACAGAACGTCAGTGAAGAACAACACAGACCCCTTGCTTCTTTACCCCGAGCGGAGCTGTCGCAACATACGGGCGCTTGTTGTATTGGTGGTAGATCAAGTTCACTGAACGTTCCTCGTTTTAAAATTCAGGTAATTCAACGCAGACATATGGCATCACATCCTATTCCTTCCGCATCCTTTACTTCACGCAACGTGCTCAGCGTCATCCTTGGGGGTGGGGCCGGTACCCGTTTGTTTCCCCTGACCAAGGAGCGGAGTAAACCAGCAGTCCCCCTTGGGGGCAAATACAGACTGGTGGATGTTCCCATTTCCAATTGCATCAACTCAGGCTTGCAGCGGGTCTTTGTCATGACTCAATTCCTGTCCGCATCCCTGCACCGACATATTTCACAGTCCTACAAGTTTGACCATTTTTCCAGAGGATTTGTTGAAATCCTGGCTGCAGAACAGACCCCCACCAGCACATCCTGGTATGAAGGCACCGCAGATGCGGTGCGCAAGAACCTTGTCCACCTGACAAGCCAGCCTTTTGAATACCTGATCATCCTCAGCGGTGATCAGCTCTACCGCATGGATTATCTCAAGATGTTGTCCCACCATATCGAGCATGAGGCAGACCTCACGGTGGCAACCATCCCGGTCGAAAAAGAGTCTGTGGCTGGATTCGGCATCATGCAAATGAATGATGCATATGAAATCACCCGCTTTGAGGAGAAACCCAAGGAAGCAGCGCTACAGGAAGAACTCAAGCTTCCCAAGAGCTGGTATTCAAAACTGGAAATCAATTCCGATGGCGATTTGTGGCTGGCTTCCATGGGGATTTATATCTTTAACCGGAAAACGATCCTGGAACTTTTGGACAATGCACATACCGATTTCGGAAGGCATATTATTCCCGAGGCTATTCAGACGCACAAACTATCCTCTTACGTCTTCCAGGGCTACTGGGAGGACGTGGGAACCATCAAGGCCTTTTTTGAAGCCAACCTGGACCTGACCAGTGAAATGCCAAAGTTCAACTTTTTCGATATGCAGTCTCCTGTCTTCACACGTCCCAGGTTTCTACCGGCCAGCAAGGTCAACGGAGGGGTGATCACCAACAGCCTTCTGTCGGACGGATGCATCGTCAGGAAGGCACAACTCAAACGGTGCATGCTTGGTATTCGCAGTGTGGTGGGCGAGGACACGGACTTGGAGCGAGTGGTCATGATGGGGAGTGATGATTATGAGTCCCAGGAATCCATTGAGACACATCACCGCAAGGGCGAACCTCCCATCGGTATTGGCGCCCATACAAAAGTGCGCAACGCGATCATTGATAAAAATGCACGTATCGGCAAAAACTGCGTGATCACCCCTGAAGGCAAGGCCCAGGAAATGGATCACGCCCTTTGTCACGTTCGGGACGGCATTGTCATCATTCCAAAAAATGCCATTATTCCGGATAATACTGTCATTTGAACGTCGAGTTCACACTCAAAAACTTCACCACCTAATTCACCATGGGACAGGCCACTCCAGCCACCTCGACACTTACCGATGACGACCTTCATTTGTTCAATGAAGGCAGCCATTTCCATTTGTATGAAAAGCTTGGAAGTCATCCAGTGACAGAAAATGGGAAGACTGGTGTGCGGTTTGCCGTCTGGGCCCCCAACGCAAAAAGCGTTCATGTCATGGGGGACTTCAACGAATGGTCCAAAAGCAAGGCCCCCCTTTCTCTTGAGGGCAATTCCGGTCTGTTGCATGGATTCATTCCGGACATTCCTACAGGTGCCTGCTACAAATATCACGTCTGCTCAAAATGGAATGCTTACAAGGTCGACAAGACCGACCCCTTTGCACATCAACATGAAGTTGCACCGGCGACGGGCTCCGTGGTCTCGAGCATGGAATACAGATGGCAGGATGATGA
>JAAZXX010000464.1 GCA_014239995.1 Verrucomicrobiia bacterium | reverse complement strand
TGTAGGCGCGAAATTACAGGTGTCAGTCATATGCATGTCTCTCTCCCTCTCACTCGGGTAGGTGTCACCACAGAAGGTGCATTTCCATGGCTGCTTTTTTACTGAAAACCACCTCTGATACGGGTTTCAGGATGCCTGGGACATCTTTTTTAATCGTCAATAGCGCCTGTCTATGCCCGTTGTATGCATCATGACGGCAGCTTGGTCATGGAAGCCCTGGATCCATTTGATTTTTTGAAACGCTTCAACGTGATCAAGGTGTCATGGGGCATCGATGACGATAACCCAGGCAGTCTGTCTCTCTTGGAGGTTCATCGATGGATGCTTTATCTCGCCCCTTGAATATGCAGGGACACTTCCCCTGGAACTGGATGAAACGAGCATCCATTGACGTTTTGGAACTTGGAGAGACAGGTGATGACGTGTCCTGTATTTTTTGCAGGTAAGGGGTGGTTTACTGTGGGTTTCCAACGTTTATCGACCCGCAATAAGCTTCACCCTTCGACGCAATGCTGGTCCAGGCTTGGATGGGACAGAAGCATTTCCAAGCTTCTGTCCACGGCACCCAGGTTCTGATCCACCACTTTCCTGGCATTGTCCCCAAGGGTGAGGCGTTTCTTGGTGTCCTTTAACAAAAGAGTCAGTGCCTCAGAAAGGGACCCTCTGTCTTGGATCTGTATGGCGGCTGCTTGCGCAAGAAAGGTATGGGTGATGGCTCGAAAGTTTTGCATGTGAGGCCCCATGACCATGGCTTTGCCCGCTGCAGCCGCTTCAATGGGGCTTTGTCCGCCTCGCGCACAGAGGCTCTTGCCAATGAACACCACATCCACATGCGGGTAGAGCGAGGCCAACTCGCCTGTGGAATTCAAGATCAGGCAATCTGGCATCTTGGCACGGGGCAAAGCATGCCCTGGATGCCATTCAGAGCGGTAAGCGACTTTCAGTCCCTTGGACTCAAGATCACGACCGGCCTCATACGCTCTTTCAAAGTGGCGTGGCACGATGATCATTCGAAGATCCGGTTGACTGCCCATCAAGGAAGCAAAAATCTCCCCAAGAATGGCCTCTTCACCTGGATGGGTGCTACTACCCAGAAGAACGTTTTGTGTATGGCTGATTCCGTGATCCGCGAGCCATTGTGGTACATCCAGCGTAGGTTTTCCTGTTTCCGTGAGCGCTGCATCAAACTTCATGTTACCCGTAACACGGATGCGGCCTGGTTGACATCCCAGAGCCTGGAGTCGCTCTGCATCAGAGGTGTTTTGGCAGCCAACCCCGGCCATGGATTGGAAAATCGGACGGAACAGGCATCGCATGCGCCTGTAACGTACAAAGGATTTTTCAGAGATACGGGCGTTGATCAAAAAGATGGGAATGTGACGCCGCTCAGCTTCCCAGCAAAGGTTGGGCCATACTTCGGCCTCTGATAAAATGATGGCCTTTGGCCGAATGACATCCAGTGCACGCCTTACCCATGAACGTCGATCAATCGGATAAAAACAGGTGTCTGTATCGGAAGGTAGTTTTTTTTTCAACTCGCCCATGCCGGTAGTGGTGGTGGTGGAGACGATGATCCTGCAGTTCCTGAGTTGCTCTTGAGCGCGCTGGACAAGTCTCAGGGAAAGGTTTACTTCACCCACGCTGACCGCGTGCAGCCAAATGCGTTCACCTTGATTGCAACTTGCAATGAAATCGGGGTTGTATCTGCCAAAACGCTGTCCGACCCGGTCCCTCCATTGGCCACGACGCGTCATGCGTCGAAAATAATAGGGGGAGGCGACCAGCAGCCCCAGGTTGAAAAGGCAGCCATAGATCCACTGAAGCAATCCTGAACCTGCTAAACCCTCGGATTCGCTGGACCTTTTTGGGTCACAATCAACTGTCTTTTCTTCCGCCATGTAACGTGGATTCAATCTCATACGATCCGCCCGATCGCCGAATAAGTGGGTTTAGCGGAAAAAGATGAACTACACAATTAAAACAGTCGGTAACATCCAGGGATTAAGTATCATGGTATCTCCATGTCCCAAAGTGGCTGCAGACCAATTGCGACCCCTTTTCATGGGTCAATGATTTTGAGCCCTTTTGGCAGAAAATGAAAGTCATGTGGCAGAAGATGTGCACCTCAGTCGCATGGAAGGTTTTTGTGTCCTAGTAGGAGTGCCTCAACGGAAGCATAATCATGCACCACAAAGTCTGCTTTTGCCAATCCATCGCTTTCCATGCTGTTGGTGATCGCAATGACCTGCATACCAGCGGATTTACCAGCTTGCACGCCCGAGGGTGCATCCTCGATCACGCAGATTTGCTCAGGAGGTACACCCATCCCCTGCGCAGCCCTGAGGAAGATATCCGGGGAAGGTTTCCCCTGAGCAACATCCTGCGCACTCACCACGGTAGGGAAAAAACGCCTCAAGCCCCTGAGTTCAAGTACGACATCAATGACGGCATGCATGGAGCCCGAGGCCACGGAGAGGCTGAGGTGGTGGGAGAGGTTCTCTACAAGACTTGGGAGAGGTTCAAAGATGGGTTTTTTCGATTGAATCAGTTCGATGAGTCGATCCTGTTTGCGTTTTGTGAGCTCTGCGAGTGAAGGTGATGGGGCATGCAAGGCGATGAAGTCATCCCAGACTGCCCGATCGGACTTGCCAAGATAGTTTTCAAAGGTAATCCCATGGTTTTTTGCATAACCCATTTCATCGAATATCTCCATGAATGCTTGTTGATGAAGGGGTTCACTGTCGACGATCACGCCGTCCATGTCAAAAATGACGGCCTTGATATGTTCAAGTTGTGGGTGGGGGCAATGAGTTTCTTTCATGTGTAAGCAAATATCCGGATCTGAATTAAATAGATGAGGATCAGGAGTCAGTCGTAAAGCCCTACGCGGTTTGTGAGGCTGGAAATCGCCATCAACCTGGGATCGGCATGTATTTTTTCCTGTAATTGGTATGGTGGGACTCTGGGACAGATGACCGTGCATAGCTGGTCCGTGCTGGAGATCATTCGCCAGGGAACCACTCGGAAATATGCCATTGATTCTCGATTGATTTGCCTTCCATCACGCGTCATGCGGGTCTTTTTTCGTGCCAGTGAATGGATTTTGCAACGAAATAAACGCGCTAGAGCAACCATTTCGGTTGCTGAGGATGTTTTCTGAAGCGGTGGGCTTCAGGTATTTGGTGCAAATAAAACCTTGCCGATCCACTGGGTTTTCCATTAATCAATGGGTGCGTTGCCCATGTGGCGGAATTGGCAGACGCGCTAGATTCAGGTTCTAGTCCCAGCAATGGGGTGGAGGTTCGACTCCTCTCGTGGGCACCATTTAACCATCAATAGTTTATTGATTTGTTAAACTTACTTTGCCAGCTACCTAAATGAATTGTGGGGCCACTTTGGGGCCACTTGATGCGTGCATATACGAAGAATGCTTTCCAGTCAGATTAGGCTGTTTTATCGCATAACTTCGATTTTATGCGCCAATTGAGTCTGTTCAGCTTGGAAAAACTTTCAATAGGCATTAATTGGGGTCAGCAGCGGTGAGCCCTGAAAAATCAAAGAACAACCCCGCAATGTTCCGTCAACCAGCCTAGTTGTTCATCAAGTCACACCACAACCAGAGTTTTCGTTGGTGCTCAGGAACTGAGTGATGGAGTTGACCTGAATCACCTTGCTCTGTTGTCCATGCTGATGGGCCAGGCTACCAATGACTTGTTTCGTACGCTTGGACAACAACTCCCAAGCGCGTTCACGTTGCAGGATCGCATCCATGCGACGAGGCATCGGCATCCGACGAATCCAGCCCAGTGTGTCCATGACA
>JAAZXX010000463.1 GCA_014239995.1 Verrucomicrobiia bacterium | reverse complement strand
TCGATGAGCATGATAAGAAATACCTCGGTTGGAATCCAGATTCGGCATATCAGACTGTGCCAGTCGCTGGCTGCCTGTGTTTTCAGCAAAATGGTCAATAAACCCCCAAGCACGAGACCACCCGGCCAACCAGCATGCAGGATATTGAGCCACTTTGTTTTTTCCTTATGAAACATCGTCGCAACAACTGGATTGATAAAGGCTTCCACAGTGCCGTTTCCTAGCCCAAGGATTATGGATCCCCAATAAAGAAGGTTATAGGCCTTGCCCTGGGCATCGGCAAGAGATTCGCCTTCAGCACTGCTGACAACTCCATGCGCTGTAAAGGCCAGAAATGCATAGAGCGTATAGCAGACAAAACTGAAAACCATGGCCGTTTTGTAGCCAATACGATCAATGATCAGGCTGAAAACAATGATGCTGATGGCAAAAGGCCAGATGCCTGCACCAAACAGCTCCTGGCCCTGGACGGCATTCAAGCCAAAAGCAGCGGGCCAGAGGCCTGGGTCGTTGACAAGAAATGCCCTTGTGATGAAGGCAAAAGCCGTGGTGATAAGGGCGACGAAGCATCCCCAAAAGAGGAACATGTCGCCTGCTGAATGTTTCGTATCTGTACTCATTTTTTTGGTTCTTTTTAATTAAAGACTCTATTCTTCACTGCGTGAATTTTGGTAGTTGCACAATCTTGCCACCCTTCAACGCGGATTGGTGGGCACAGATGCCGACACAGGTCCAGTTTGCGGATTGACGGGCGTTGGGGAACGGATCTCGATCCTCAAGCAGGGCACTGACAAATTCATGCGCGAGATGGGGGTGAGAGCCGCCATGTCCCGCTCCCTGAGTAAAGCTCAGGTGGGTTTTTTTACCCAGGTCGTACACGCCCTTGGTGGTAAACTGACGGATCCCCCTGGGCAGGCGTGAGGCATAGTCCTTGACCTTTATCCGCCTTGGAATCCTGTGCTCGGGCTTTTTGGCCGTATGAAGCACGGGATCCTCTCCTTCAATGAGAGGCCACTCAAAGGCCTGCTTGTCCCCGTAGACATCAAAACTCTCGCGATACTGGCGAGCCGTGTCGAAGAGGCTGCGATAGATCCGCGCGCTGATGTCCGAGTCCTTGAATTTGACGTGGGTGGTCTCGACGGCAAAGGGTGAGTTGTAGTGCTTGATCAGGTCCTTCCGAATGGTGCCGGACCCGAAGCAGGAGACATATTCAGCGGTGTCGTTGGTCAGGGCCAGGCAGGGGCCAACACAATGGGTCGCATAATGCATGGGCGGCAATCCTGGCCAGTAGTTGGGCCATCCGTCCATGTCCTGTTGGTGGCTGGCCTGAAGGAACTGGATTTTTCCCAGTTTGCCCTTCTCATAGAGCTCCTTTACGAAAAGGAACTCGCGCGCATAGACCACCGTTTCCATCATCATGTACTTCAGCCCGGTCTTCCTGCAGAGGTTGACGATGGTCCTGCAGTCTTCAGCCGAGGTGGCCATGGGAACGGTGCAGGCCACGTGCTTGCCTGCCTTCAGGGCGGCAATGGACTGGGAGGCATGGTCGGGAATGGGGGTGTTGATGTGGACGGCATCCACTTCAGGGTCCTTCAGCACATCTTCGTACTTGGTATAACGCCTGGCGATCCCGAAGGCATCTCCAATGGCATTGAGCTTTTTCCTGCTACGTTGGCAGATGGCATGGATGTTGGCATTGGGATGACCCTGATAGATCGGGATGAACTCGGCTCCGAACCCAAGCCCAACAATGGCAACATTGATTTTTTTTCTGCTCATACAAAAAGCAATTCAAAAGTCTGTGTCCCTCTAAACCCCTCTCAGGCATATAACGACGCAACACAACAGCCGTGCCTTTGACGAAAGGATGGCCCAAATTAAGACCTTGAGGCGGGGCTGCTGTCAATGACAAACTTGAGCATGACCCTTTAAACACTGGCTGGAAAGGCCGTCGTATCGATGTGAATCCAACAGCCTGGCTGGCGGATCGTGCGCCTACCGTATTGAGGGAGATGCAGCGGCAATCCCGGTGTAGATGGCGATGGCTTCATCGAATGCCCGGCGTGCCTCCTGGCGTTCTTCCTCCATGATCGTATGGCCACGCGCATGCCACAGTTGGCGGATTGTCTCCGCGCACCAGAGCGCGCTCTCTCGCGATGTGCGTATTGGATTTTCATCCACCAGGATTTCCACGGGGTTGGTGTGCAACTGCGGAAATTGCCTCAGGGCGATCCAGCTGCTTTGGGTGATGGATGCCTTGAATGCAAGATCATGCGTTTTCCCGTCCGCTGGAACCGTCCAGGCTTGCTCCGGCTGCCCGTTGACGATGAGTTCCACACGTCGTTGGCCTTCTTCAACCATGCCGGATGGGGGTGGCCCATGAAAGGTGACCGTATCTCCGGTGAATCGCATGCCTCCGGGTACGGCACGCAGGCCCTGTGCCACGGTCCGGGGTGTTTGTGGCGCAAAGCTGACCTTTGCCTTGACCCAGACGTTTGCTGGTTTCCTCAAGTGGACTTGTCCAAAACCAGGAGCCTTTCCATGGACGGTAAACTCCAGCGCATGGGCAAACCCATCCGAAACATAGGAGCGGCCTGATTTCAGGCCCTGGCACCAGCTTTCAAAATCCAATTGCTCCACTTCCCCCAGTTGCACATAAACCCTGCCCTGCCCGACGCGGTTGCCACTCATGCACGGAAAATCCGTTTCACCACTCACCTTCAAGGGGAACCCACAGTTCAGCAGATGATACCACATGTTCCACTCCGGGATGCGTGCCGTGTCCATGGCACTGATGAAATCGCATGCCCCCAAGGCCGTGCTCACGCATATCTCCATCGCACCGACACCGTTCATCTCCGGCACGACCCAGTTGGGCAGCAGGTCTGCTTGCGTATGGATCACATGCCGCAGCTCGCTTTGACTGAGGGCCTGGTCCGTATCCTCATCGATTTGCCTGAATGTCGCCGGCAAGAATCCTCGTTGCGTTTCTTCCGCGACCAGCATGCCGTCCTGGTCGCGGTCCAGTAGCCGCATCAATCGCGCTGAACTTGCGTCTGCATCTATCTGGAGGCCGCTGGCCGAATGGGCATACCCGACGACACCTCCCTGTTTCCTGGCCCATTTCAAAACCGGTGTTGTCCAGGTAGGCCAGCCACGCTCCTTGGTTCCACCAGACCCGGGATAGGTCTGGTTCCGGAGGTTCAGCAGGCAGACATGCCCCATGGATTGAGATCCGAAACCGCTGATTTCCAAATCATACTTCAGCAGTGTGAGGGGATCACTCAGCTGGTGAGGGTCCGGGGAAAAGAACTGTCGCTGGAATTCAAAGCAGGGTCCCCAGGTCAGGACACAGCCTACGTTCAGTCCCTCTCCCTTGACCTGCAGGAACATGTCCGACGGGCTGACTCCAAGGGTGGGTGAGTCATAATGGGCACATCCGGCCCCGTGAATATGGTGATCCCCGCTGTAGAAACCGTATTGAGAGGGATCAATCCAACGGTCCAGATGGATGTTCAATGTGTGTTCAGGGAGTTCAGGGACGTCCACGATACGTTTCTGGACCCGGTATTCGGGACCGCGCGAGCTTTCCAGGTCGTATCTGCCGGGAGGCAGTAGAATGGATTGCCCTGAATGTCTGTAGATCTGTTCCTGGAAGTAGAAATCAGGAGCTACCCGCTTGGCTTGCGCTGGAAAGACGTGCCCGGCCTCATCACGAAAAACGAGCCGCGCGGTGCTTGGTTTTCCGTCCACATCCATGATATTGAGGCGAATCTTTACGGCAGGCTGGATATGGAACAAAACCGGAACTTCTCCTCGAAATCCAA
>JAAZXX010000462.1 GCA_014239995.1 Verrucomicrobiia bacterium | reverse complement strand
CCGAGCGTGGAGAACCTTCATCAATTGAGGGGCCCGAACCGCATGTTTGGATCGGGCACAAGAATGACGTTAATGGTGACGGTACCATCAAGGAGGGAGGAGCATACACCACATATTGGGCAAGCACCTTTCGGACTGCTGAGAACAGCTGGAGCGGAACGCCGGTTAAGACGTCTGGTTTCAGCGATGGTGCCAATAATCTTTTTGCATATGATGAGATGGCATCAGACGCGGTGGGATTGAAGAACCCCACCACTCCTGCAGAGAAGGCCGCTGTGCTAAACAACGTTGGATCCCTGCTGCATGATGCCTTTACGCATGCAAAAAGACTGGGAATCAAGACCGCTCTTGGCACCGAGTCACCATTGGCTTTTGAACCCGGCAACTCTCAGATGAATGACGAAGGAGATCCTGCGCACATCATCACCGACGATTGGATACGCACTTGTCCTCCGTATGTTCAAGACAGAATGAGGGATGTCTACGGATTCCCAGTCCCTGCATCCAGGGGGGCAGACAATGAAGCCTTTGCCAAGGCCCTTTATGAAGGCATGTTTACCAGGATCATGCGAACCCATCCATTGGATTATTTTTGGATATGGACCTACGAAATGTGGTCGTATGGTGGTCATGTTCCCTCAAGTGACCAAATCAAATCGGTTGCTGACGACTACAAGTATGCCCAGCAGGTCATGACAGAAATGAATACGCCATTCAAGCTGGCCACGTTTGGCTGGAAGGTTGGAAGTTCTGGGGGGGATGGGGATGAATTGGAGTTTCACGATGATCTTCCCCTCGAAGTTCCCTTTGGCACTTTGTGGGATAATGCACAGGGCATGTGGGCAGTGTTACCGACAGGGCGTGAAGGATGGTCGTCGTGCTGGTATGAGGAAGACTGGGGCTTGATACAGCCTCAACTGCGATCATTGGGCGTATACAATGAAGTCGCTCATGGGGTGCGAAACGGAGGTGTGCAAGCCAATATTGCCAAGCATTGGCGCATCAAATCCGTTTCACAAGCATCTGCTGCCCATGCCAAATTGTCATGGGATAATCGAGCTCCTGTGGCGGGGGAGCTGCTAACCCTCAACAAAGCAGTCACCAGGTTTCCCGTATTCGATATTTGGGAAACTTCAGTCGTCAATCAGCCTCCTGCCTTTGTTAGCTGGATTACCAAACACTATCAGGATTGGGCCAAGGGCAATTTTGGGGCTGAAAAATCTGATGAGATTGGCGCTCTCCTGGCTATGGCCGACAGATTAGGTGAACCAAAGTTTACCGGTGAGGGTATCAAAGGTTCCATTCCCAGGTCTTCCCGATTTCTTCCGAGCGCCCTCAATGAGTTGGAAGACGATGACCCGAAGAGCACGACGGATTCAAGGTTCTTGGATGCCATTCATGTCTATACGCAGTTCTGTTCCTATAGGGACCACATCGTTGGGATTGGAAACAGGGATCGCTATATGTATTGGTATCACTTCTTCCAAGGTCAGATCGAACTCTGCAAGATGGCCATTTACAGACAACTTTATGTCGATAGCGATTTTGCGGATAGTGCAATGAAGAAGCTTATTCTGGAAAGCTGGAGCAATCTAATGACGCATGAGATACAACGTGTCAGAAATGTGTCTGAATTGGGCGTCATTGCACAGTTGCATCAGTCGACATTGACAGATGCCATCAGGGGGGAATTAGGAATTACCGATCCGGTTGATTCCACTTACAAAGGTGAGAATGGGGTCAGGGCCATGCCGGAATTATCTCAGATAAACAGTGAAGAGCCTTTTGAGCAGAAGGTGATATTCCTAGGTGAAGGAGGGGTGACCCACCCGGAAATGCATTACAGAAAAATGGGGTCAACAGGAACATTCTCCACTGTGGCGCTTACGCCAGTGAACCATAGCAGCCATGTTTTGAAGGCGTCCCTGGCCAATCCGGGCTATGACTTTGAATACTATATCACCGGTTTGATAGATGGGCAGGCAGTTACTTATCCTGTTACTGGGGGTGAAAGTTCAAAAAACATTAACAAAACAGTCGTCGTCTCACTCCAATAAAACCTGATGCTCCATTTTTGAATGACATTCCGAAAGTGAACTAAATGAAGTTGGTTTTGTGCGTATCCGAACTCGGACCATTCGATTGGTTCACAGTGATGAAAGTTTTTTAGTTTAATGGACAATAAAAGGTGTTCCATCCCGTTAGTGCATGATGACTGAATGAACAATACCAAGTGTGAAAGCTGATATCCTGATACAACGCTATCTCTCGCATGGAGATTCAGGAGCCGCACGTGATTTATTCCGCAATTACGAGGAAGGACTCTACGGATATCTCTGGCAGATGCTCAAGCATGAACATGACTGTGAAGACGCGCTCCAGGATACGTTTCGGAAGGCGCTCGAAGCGCTGCCCACCTACCGTGAGGAAAGTCACTTTAAGAGTTGGTTGTTCCGGATTGGACACAACACCGGGATCGAAATCATTCGGCGAAGAAAAAGAATCGTAGAAATGCCCGAAGCCTTGGAAGCTCACTTGGACGCACCATCTTCAGGGCCCCGGGAATTTTTAATCCAGCGTGAACGAGAAGAGGAATTACAAGACGCGATTGCTGCCCTACCGCAATCAGAACGAGCCGTCGTGTTACTTCGTCTTCAAGAAGAACTGAGTTTCAAGGAAATTGCCCAAGTCTTGGATGCTCCAATAGGGACGGTACTTGCTCGAATGCATAAAGCCAAGAAGCGTTTGAGGGCACAGCTCAATACAACCTAATATGAATGATATTCAAAGAGACATTCTTCTTTATTGGAGCGGTGAAGCCGATGAAACCACTATTCGGCGAGTAAGAGAACGCCTTGAGCGAGATCCAGGAGCGCGGTCCTATCTGAACGAGCTGCAGGAAATTGACATAGAGTTTAAATCCGGAAAAATAACGGGTGACTGTGGAGTGCCTGCGCGTCGAAAGGGGCTTCTGGATGAAGTCCTAAACGAGGCTGTTCAGGAACAACAACCAACCAAATATTTTGAGCAGCCACAGTCCTGGTGGTCCTCCTTATCAATTACCTCCACCGTCGCTGCCGCCCTCATGGTACTAGCTGCAGGACACTATCTCTTCATGCATGTAAATAACCCGACTCAAGAAATATCCAATAGTCAACTGTCTTCAAACCAGGAGGAGGCTGACGAATTTCCCCATGTCGATCGAATGACTTTATCGAAACGCTTGCTAGAGCCATCGGTTTCGTTTCGAAGGAACGGAGATGGCTTGGTCTTGATGCGGAGCCATCGAGCACGGCAACATAAAATACGAACCACACCATAAAAACCATGAAAAATCGGAAAACCTTGCGATTTTATTTAATCACATGCATCTGTTTATTTGCTCTTTGCAGTAAGGTTCTTGATGCTGAGGCAGACAACGAGGAGGGGATTCAGTTCCCGAGTCAACAAGAAACATTAAGTTTCCTTAAAAAAAAGTTACCACTCGCAGTCAAAGTTTTGGAGCAGGTGAAAAAGAATGAGGGCGACGAGCAACACGATGAAGTCATGCATGACTTCCGAAATAAGCTCTCGGATTATCTTGAAATCAAAGAGAATGATGGGCTGGAAGCCGCCGAGCTCTATTTATCTGGCCTCAGCATCGACCTGCGTATGGACCTTTTGCTTCATCATTACCATGAAGGTACGAAAACGAGTGCGGAGGGAAAAAAACTCAATACCCAGATCCGAAGTCTGCTTCAAGGCCGACTGGAACACGACAAGCAAGCTGTGAAAATGCAACTGAAGCTCATTGATAAGGAGCGCAAGAAATTGGTCAAGCTTTTCGCCAGAATTCAGTCGGGAAAAAAGCCGGCGGACAGTCGGGATAAACTAT
>JAAZXX010000461.1 GCA_014239995.1 Verrucomicrobiia bacterium | reverse complement strand
GAAGCCCTGGATGGACTCTCATGAAATCCCGCGGTACATGAGCTCATGTTCAGTCAAGCGTGATCTTGATGTGGACAGGGGACCAGGGCGGATTGGAAAAGATTCATCCTGCGATCCGGACGACGCCTCTTGTCCTGAAGAATCTTGAATGGTCCCCACACCATGTTATCATCCACAAGAATGCTCACTCAAGCTGGGCCAGAAGGTCGACGGTGGGTATGCTAGCCAGCGTGCTTTCGCTGCTGGAAGGGGAGTTTCCTTCAGCAGTTTTTAACGTCGACTACTCAAGCAACTTCAAGCGATAGTATTGGCTCTGGAAAAGCGCCTCACGCCAATCAGTGAATTCAACTGAGCTTCCGGTACCTTGGACTTCACTAATCACGTCCCATTTCTTCAAGTCATGTGAAGCTTCGATTAAGTAGGTGGAACCCGATTTACTTTCGAAGTTAAGGGAGAATGGAGTGGCGGATTTGCTAAAGGTGTTAATTTTGTCGTGAATGATAACGGGCAATTTTCCGAACGTTCTGCCAAAACCGGTTGCACCCCGATAAATAAATACTTTGGCAAAGTCTGATGCTTCGGAGAATGGCTGTTCAAAGTGTTTTGCTGCATTGCCTCTAAAAGTAATGCTCTCCAGACGACTGCAGTAAACGAAGGCATTCCATCCAATGCTGGTGACGCTGTCGCCAATAATCACACTCGTCAGACCACAGTATTCGAAGGCCCTGCTCCCAATGCTGGTGACGCTGTCGGGGATCGTGACGCGCGTCAACGCAGTGCAGTCATAGAAGGCCAAATCCCCAATGCTGGTGACACTGTCGGGGATCCTAACGCTGGTCAGGTCACTGCAGTGAGCGAAGGCCTTCTTCCCAATGCTGGTGACGCTGTCGGGGATTCTAACGTAGGTCAGGTTACCGCAGTAATCGAATGTCCACCCCTCAATGCTGGTGACGCCGTTGCCAATCGTCACGCTCGTCAGACTACTGCAGTATTGGAAGGCCCTGCTCCCAATGCTGGTGACGCTGTCGGGGATTCTAACGCTGGTCAGTCTACTGCAGGAACTGAAGGCACCCCACCCAATGCTGGTGACCGGTTTCTCCGCATAGGAAGAGCGAATCACCAACTCTCCAGAGGCATGTTTATCACAACTAACAATGGAGACCTTTCCTCCCGCGACCTTATACGTCAAGGGATCCCCATGAACCGCACCAACCAGCAACATAAGTGCGGCTGCGAAAGGCGAAACGTGGGAATTTTTCAAGATGAGCATATTGTAAAACATCTTAAAGCCGTGAAAATTTCCAGTATAATGTCCCCTCTATTAAACTCCAAATGAACGAGGTAACAAAATCACATTATGGGATGAGAGGATTCTCGTACCAGACGACGTTCATGGAGGCACGTCCTGCATTGAGGAGGTCCAGATCACCATCTCCGTCCATGTCGACGCTGCGCAGGTCGTAGCTTTGCTGTGCCGTGTCCAAGGTGTGGATCGTGAAGTGTCCTGTCCCATCGTTCTCATACCAACGGAGCCACTCGCTTTCATAACCGCAACTGGCTGCATCTGGATCGCCGTCCTGATCATGATCGGCGACTGTCAGGCTGTGGGGTGCCCTGATCTCATTGTCGATTACGTGTATGTTCCATTGGGGATTCTCAAACCAGATCAGGCCAGCACCATGTCCGCGGGATGCCAGCCAGTCCACCCGGTTGTCTCCATTCACGTCAGCAGGGAGAATGTTGGTCGCCGCGAGCTGGTTTTGCGCAAGGATTGTTTTTTTCCATGGCCCCTCCGCCGCTTTTTTGCCTGGATGGGTCCAGAAGGCAAACCAGTTACCGTCTGCAAAGGGTGCTCCCTTGGCACCGACTGCGATTTCCTTCCAACCGTCTCCGTTGATGTCGCCTGCCCCCATGTAGTGACTGCCACCGCGTGCATCTCCATCAGCAAAGACATGGCGTTCCCACTTTTCGGCATCGTGTGGTTTTCTTGGAGAACTGAACCATGCCATCGAGTCCGGTATCCCCTTCGCAGGTTCGAAATTATTGATGACAAGGTCCTCTTTCCCGTCATTGTCGATATCCGTGCTCAGAATGCAGTGAATGCCGGTGATATCCGGGTCCACCACGCGGGCAGTCCATGGTGCTTTCAGGAGCTTGTCGGGTCCAGGGTTTTCCAGCCAGAAGGGATGCTTGTGCGCGAGGCTGCCTACCCAATCCTGGTCCCCGTCATGATCGGCATCGATTGTTGCACTATGGATGCAAGCTCCGATTTTACCAGGAAACCTGTGGAGGATGATTTCCTGTTTCCAGTCTGGCGCAAGCAGTAGACTCACCTTGCCGTTGAAACTTGCGATCACATCCTGATATGGGTCCCCGTTGGCATCCAGGGCTACGGCAGTGTTGCAGTGTCCCTGTTGTGTGATCAGATGCTTCTTCCACTCAAGTCCTTTCGCGTTTACGCCAATGAGGAGCAATGCCACTATGATGACTGGAGTTTTCATGCTTGAAGTATCGTCGATCCAGGGAATGTCTCAAGGTTATTTCATGACTTCCCTGATGCGTGACTGTGGAGTGAGGATGGCAGCATGTTGGCTTTCACGGACGATCACGCCTTCAATGAAAAAAACACTTTTTGGCCATGAAGACCCCATTGACGACCATGTGACAGTCGTTACGAGAAATGGGGGTTCATTCAGCCAGGTCCCTCCTCGCTAGAATGCGAGGAGAATCCTTCGAAACCAGAATGTGGAGCGCCACTCTGAAGGATCGAGAATTGGTGACACCACCCCATCCTTGAATGCACATGCCGTGGGCGTGTGAGGCTTTCTCCCACGGTTTAATCCGCAGCGCTCAAGCCAGTATGTTCCGCACTATCTGGGCTGGTTCCGTACCGGTTAATTTCTGTTCCAGTCCCTGGAACGGGAACCTGAAACGGTTGTGGTCGATGCCCATGCAGTGAAGAATGGTGGCGTTCAGGTCGTTGATATGAACGGGGTTCTGGGTCACATTATAACTGAAATCATCGGTCTCGCCGTAGCTGAGGCCTGCTTTGATACCTCCACCTGCCATCCACATGCAGAAATTCCTGGGGTGGTGGTCTCGTCCATAGTCTTCCCTGCTCAGTTTACCCTGGCAATACACCGTGCGCCCGAATTCTCCCCCAAATACAACCAGTGTGTCATCCAGGAGCCCTCGTTGCTTCAGGTCGGTGATCAGTGCCGCTGTTGGTTGATCCACATCCATGCATTGCCCCTTCATCAGCTTGGGAAGATCACTGTGCTGGTCCCATCCGCGATGCAGGATCTTGATGACCCTTACCCCACGTTCCATCAGTCTTCGGGAGAGAAGCGCGCTGTGGGCATAGGTGCCGGGTTGCTTGACATTGGGGCCATACATATCAAGGGTTGCTTGGCTTTCACCTGAAAGATCGGTCAAGTCCGGCACGCTTGCCTGCATCCTGAACGCCATTTCATACTGTGCCATGCGGGTCTGGGTTTCGGGATCGGCATAGCGTTCCACCGTTTTTTGGTTCAGGCGGTTCAGGGCATCCAACATCACGCGGCGGTCTGTCATCGAGACTCCAGGCGGGTTCTTGACGTAAAGTACCGGATCGCCGATACCTCGAAGGGCCACCCCGTCAAACTTGCTCGAAAGAAAACCACTGCTCCACATCCGCGTGAACAGGGCCTGTGCCTGGCTGTCCTTGGGAAAAGTAGGTGTGAACACCACGAAAGCTGGAAGATTATCGCAGGAACTGCCCAGTCCATAGGTGAGCCAGGATCCCAGGCTGGGTTTGCCGGGAATCTCGCTGCCGCTCATGACAAAGGTGCAGGCAGGGTCATGATTTATAGCGTCCGTGGTCACGGACTTGATCATGC
>JAAZXX010000460.1 GCA_014239995.1 Verrucomicrobiia bacterium | reverse complement strand
TGGCGGTTCCCACTTTACCCACCACCACACCTGCGGCGTGGTTGGCAATCACGGCAGCCTCAAGCGGAGATCCACCCCCGGCTACAGCCAAGGTGAAGGCGGCGATCGCCGTATCGCCGGCACCTGAGACATCATAAACTTCCTTGGCAATGGTAGGAATGTGAAAAGGCTTAAGGTTCCGACGGCAAAGTAACATACCACGATCACCCAGAGTCACCAGCATCATGGCGGGCTTAGCACTGCGCATGAGATACGCGACAACTTCAAGGAGCGCTTTATCCTTGAGAGGATCAGCGGGACCTGGAGTTTCACTGCGGCGAGCCAGGGCGAAGGCCTCCTTTCGATTCGGTGTCATCAGGGAAACCCCATGCAGACGGAGGATTCTCACAGGTTTGGGGTCCATGCTCAGCCAGATGCCCCTGGAACGACAAAGGTCGGCAAGGCGGTCGAGCAGTCCCTGCGTGACAACCCCTTTACCATAGTCACAAAGCACCACAGCAGCCACTTTTGGGCTCAAGGCCTTTTCAATCCTTCCTATCAATTTTTCAGTCAGATCCGCTCCCAGCTTTTCCTTGTATTCACGATCTACCCGGACAATTTGCTGACGACTGGCCACGATCCTCGTCTTGAGCCCGGTGGATCGACTGGCGGAACGCAAGAGCCCAGAACAACCCACGCCCAACTGGCGCAACTGCTGTTGCAGTTGTTCCCCGGCAGTGTCCCGACCAATGAAAGAACAAACCGATGTCTTGATGTTCCATGCGGCAAGGTTCCTTGCTACATTGGCTCCTCCACCGGGCATGAAGTTTTCGCCTTGAAAATCAAGAACAGGCACCGGGGCCTCGGGGGAAATCCGCGATACGGACCCCCATATGAACTGATCCAGCATGACATCCCCAATGACCAGCACGCGCTGCCGCTGTGCTTGACCTAAGATTTCAAGGACCCGATCTTTGTGAAGGACGGCATTCATTGGATCAGGAAGCCTCCAAAAACGTGGTTAAGGGGCTCGTCGCATTCGCGCTGGAGGAGACACCCCCCAATCCCACCTCGAAAGCCTCACGACCGGCCTCAACTGCCTTGCAAAAGGACCGGGCCATTCGGGACGGATCATCACAGACAGCCATGGCCGTATTAATCAAAACTCCATCGGCACCCATTTCCATGGCCTCCGCTGCATGGCTTGGAGCCCCAAGACCAGCATCAACAATCACCGGAACCTCTGCCTGCTCAATGATGATCTGAATCTGATTACGCGCCACCACTCCCTGATTTGAACCAATCGGGGCACCCAGGGGCATGACTGTGGCCGTGCCGACCTCCTGCAATCTTTTTGCCAATACCGGATCTGCATTGATATAAGGTAGAACCGTGAAACCTTCTTTGACGAGGATCTGAGAAGCCTTGAGTGTTTCAATGGGGTCCGGAAGCAGGTAACGCGGGTCGGGATGAATCTCAAGTTTCACCCATCGAGGTAAGCCTGCCGCAACGGCCAACCTGGCCAAACGTATCGCTTCTTCTGCATTCATAGCACCGCTGGTATTGGGCAGGAGAAGGTATTTGCCGGGGTCGATAAACTCCAGAATATTGGCAAATGGATCGCTCTTGCCACTCAGATCAGCACGTCTGAGTGCAACGGTCACAATCTCTGTGCCGCTGGCAGCCAGTGCATCACGCATCAGCTCCGGGGATGAAAATTTACCAGTTCCGGCGAGCAAGCGCGACTTGAAGCGACGGTCTGCAATTTGAAAGGGCGACTCGTTGAGTGCGGTCATCTGGGGGCAAGCCTAAGCAAAATTTCGTAAAGGTCCAGAAGGGTTTAAAATTCAAACCAACAGTTCAAGCAATCGAGTGTTTAACTGATCCAACCAGCGGTCCAGAAAAGTCCACTCGTGATAAAGGTCTGTCAAGGCTTCCACTACCGAGGTCGAAAGGGGAACACTCCCATGCTCCCACTCATGATGCACTCGCTCAAGCCGTTCATGCAGGCCTCCCAGATCACTGCGAAGAAGGGTTTGCATGGCTTCTGTACGCTTCTTGAGCCCCAGACTTTGCTTGATGAAAATCACGCGTGCAATCTCACCGGATCCCTCTTCAGGCTTGCCCTGTCGCATACGGTCCAGTGAATGTATGAGCTCTCCAACTTCCATGAAACGCTCACCAATGTTTTGAGGAATCTGTTTCGGGCTACCGGGATCTTTGCCGCCGTGCAAGGTCAGCAAATGACGGAGGCGTCCGGGAATTCGGGAGAGGGCAGAGTAAGCCTGATTCAGCAATACGGGGTCATCCAGCACCACGGAGGCACCTGATGGAAGGGAAGTGGCGCGATCAGGGTGGGCCGTGCTCGAAAGTCGAAGGTAATTCGACTTCAAAACCTGCTCATCCAGGATAGGCAGTGGCTTTACTTCCAGTAGTTTGAAGAAATCCAGACCGGACATGACATTGGAAGAACAACGGCATCAAGCACTAAAACTTTCGCCGCAGGAGCAACTGCTGGCAGCATTGGGGTTATGGACCTTGAATCCCCCTTCCTGCAGGGCATCCCGGTAATCTAGCTCTGAGCCCGTCACGTACAGAGCACTTTTGGGATCCACAACGACCTGTACCCCCATGGTTTCAACCAAAATATCACGATGAGCAGGATTATCCTGAAGGTCCATTTTGTATTGTAAGCCCGAGCAACCGCCGCCAACGACAGCGACACGTAGCACCCCCCCCGGACGTCCCTGACGTTTCAGTAGCTGCGCAACTTTGCCAGCCGCACTTTCCGACAGCTTGATCAAACGCTCATCACCTTTACGAAAGACCGTCTGCTCGGAAGGACTCTGCGATTTACCTGCAATCATCATCTTGAAGCCAAGTTTATAGGATATGCTGTGTCATTTCAACAGGCATACTTGCAGAAACATCCATTCATTGGAAAAAATACAAATCAAGCTTAGTGATCGATTAAATGAATGAACCAGTTACCACGTGGAAGAATCCCGTGAAAGATACGACCTGACTGACTGGCGATCCTATTGAGCCAGGGAAGCCTCCAGCAAGCTTTTGGAAAAATGCGCAGGATCGGTCCTGAAGTCTCGAACACAGTCTTCGGAGCATAACCGTATCAACATGCCTTGGTGATCGTAATCCACCGGCTCGCCATGGTGGTCAAGGGCTTTCCCGTCCACCAGACATATTCGAAGCGGATAGTGTTTCAACTGAGCACGGATCGAGGCATCGTACTCACTCCGGATGGGTGGCACGGTTCGCTGGGAAGGCTCGCGATCGCCCCGCCACCCTCCTCTTCTTCCAAACCTTTGTTGTCCATGCTGTTCCATTTGAAAATGAAGCCAGATGTTCCAGGTCACGATCACGGCGAATCCGTAAAGGATCAATCTCCCCACAATGGCCCAGCACCATCTAAATAGACGCTTCCACCTCATTCTACACTTCCTTCACGGTTCCCCAATGCACATCCAGGCGTTTACTAAGAAAAAGCCGCACGGCACGCACCAGCGCCTTGGTCTCGAGTTGTTGGCCACGGTGGACAACGTCCTTCAGCGACATTTGCGGACGAATCACAAACGCTTCTTGAGCAATAATCGGACCTTCATCGAGATGCATGTTGACGAAATGTGCTGTCACACCCGCCACCTTGACACCATGCTCATAGGCTTGGCGATAGGCCTGCGGTCCCGGAAAACTCGGGAGGAGTGAGGGATGGATATTGATCACTCGGTTCTTAAAATGCCAGACAAAGCTTGGGGAGAGAATCTTCATGAAACGAGCCAGAACAATGAAGTCAACCGCATACGTCTCCATCAGTGCAAGGGCCTTGGTTTCTGCAGTTTTCCTTTGATTCCAGTCCAATCGTTGAAAAGGAACCTGATAGCTCTCGGCAAGTTTCTG
>JAAZXX010000045.1:8509-13108 GCA_014239995.1 Verrucomicrobiia bacterium | reverse complement strand
GGGAACATCATCCGGCTGAAGTCCAAAATCATCCAACTGCGCATGGGCCTGACCTAATGTCAAATCCCGGGAGGAAAGGGGGATAAACCAATTCTCAACTTTTTCTTCCACGGTCATTGATACACAATGACATAGAAACCGCATGCATGACAAGCCTGTTTGGTATGAACGTCTAGATCCATCCTCTGGACCTGCAAGGCGTTGAACTAGGGACTGAGGAAGGCCTTCAGATATGGAAACAGGACGAGGAACCCAATGCAGGCGGCACCCACGGCACTGATCAGTACCCCTCCGGCGGCGATATCCTTGGATTTTCGAATCAGGGGATGGTGCCTGGTGGAGACACGGTCACAGAGGAATTCAAGGGCGGTGTTGAAGGCCTCGGCAACCCAGACCATGGCGATGGCCACCACAAGGAAGCAAGCTTCCATCCTGGCTACCCCCAGCAGGAGAGCAGAAATCGTTACAAGGAGCGTTGCCACCAGATGCCACTTGGCATTGGGCTGAGTCTGCACCAAGGTACCCAGACCGCGGATCGCATGGCCCAGGCTCCGAAAGCGGCCTCCAAGCATGCCAGGCGGCAGCGGGAGGTCCGTGTCACACTTTTCCTTGGGGTTTGCCACGAGGGTTCCCAGCATGTGGTCACTCCGTTGGTTTTGAAACAACAAAACAAGGAGGATCACCGCTTCTTCTGGCATATCGCCTGATTTCAAACGAAATATGCCCAAGCCCTCCATCAACGTGCCTGCTTGCCTGGAGCGCAAGGTTCATGGAAAACATTGGACGCAAGTGATGTGTCTTCGGTCGGCCCCCATGAAGTGATGGAGGACGGAAGAAAACATGTCTCACAGAAACGAAACAAGCTCCGGAATCCGATCGCCTGGGCACTGGGCCGAGACCATGTTTACTCAACGGTCACCAAAGCCTCGGTCCAGTCGTTGAACACCATGTTTCCCGAGACAAAATCCGCTGTCAGGAGACAGTGACCAACGGATGAGGGAGCCTGGACTTCCACCGCAAAGGCCTTTGTCCCGCGCGCGGGTATGGTCAGTTCCCCACCTTTTCCAAGCACCTTCAGGCCGTTCCAGCCACGTGGCGTCAGCGTAAATTGGCGTTCCCTCGGAGAATGATTGGTGACACGTATTTCAAGATGCCCACGCTGGCCGGGAGAAAGGGTAAGACCGTAGGGATAAAAAACCGCCCACTGCGCATCGATACCGTAATTGGGATCATCCCATGGAAAGAGTTCCGAAAGCAGGGAAGCCCGCTCCCGGTAGCGCGACTCGAGGTAATCCATTTCAGCGGATGAAAACCTGAACACGTAGGGAATGTGCTCGTTGATCAGCCAGGTATCCTGCGGCATGTCGCGCAATTTGCGCAGGCAATAAAGGTAACCACTCTCTTCGTGGACAAGGTTACGATTCTGGACACAATAGTCATCAATCCCCGATGGGGCAAAGGAATCTCCCACCAGGAAGATGGGAGACTCGCCGGGTTTCGTGACCGAGAGTGCGCCATGATAATAGGTCTGGCCGGGGTAGAAGTGAAATTGAAATTCAAACTCATGCCATGACATCGTTGTGCCATCGTCCATCCCCTGGACGTTCTTGATGGCCTGGTCTGTCATCGCCGGCAGATGATAGCCAGCAGGATGTTCCAGCACGTCCTTGTATTCACTGACGGCATACACGGGGCAGTCAAAGCGTTCGGATGCCTCCTGTACCTTGTCGGTGTGGTCATCGTGATAGTGGGTAACAAAAATCCCGTCCACTCTCTTCACCAATCCACTTTCGATCAAGGCCTGGACCTCATCAATAACCCGCTGGTTGCCACAGTCCAGCATGAAAGCGGCACCATCTTCCGAGAGAATCAGTCGCGTGGTGGAGAAACCCTTGATCCAATCCGGGGTCTGGGTGTGCATCGAGAATGGCATGAGTTCCACTGGGCTCCCCTCACCCAGCACCCTCTGGGCACATGCCTGCATGCGCGCCTCCTTGAAATACCAGTGGAGCGCACTGGTTGAAAGATAGTTTCGATACAGGGCCCGCACACGCTGGATTAGGGTATCAATGGCCTGGACAGGGCGGTGGATGACCCGACCACGCGCTGGAATGATCAGGTCCGGGGCCTCGGCCCGCACCTTGAGCAGGCTTGAAACCAGGGCGCCCAGTCGGCCTCCGTAGCCATGGTAACCGCGCACCTTTGCCTCGGGGATCGCGTCCTGAAAACTGTACAGATCCAGGATCTGGCCATCGCCATGGATGAGGTCGCCGGTGAAGGCCACCTTCCTCCCGTCGATTTCGCCCAGGTAGGACACTCCCCCACGTGTGTAGCCGGGCGTGTCCAGGACCCTGAGTGTCACCCCGGGCCACTCCACCACATCGCCCTCCTGGACCCAACGCGTCACGGGAACAGGCACGGCGCCGATCTTGGTGGTCTGTTGATCATAATCATGAAAGCGTGCCGTGGCAAAATGCTCCCAGAAGGCTTGTGGATTCTCCAGGAACTGGCGTTCTGCGGATGGCGCCGCGATGGGGATTCCCGGCGGCAAGCGCGTGGCCCCGCTACTGGTATCCCTGCGGGCCTGCGTCAGGAGAAGCATGAACGGCTTCTCCGGCCCCCGCATCTGCCCAGTGGAGTAGATCGCCAGATGCTCCATCTCAGACTTCAACATGACCGCATTCACAGGACCAGGGGAGAAGGAAAGATGCGGGGAAAGCGTTTCACCGTGGAGGAGCGATGTGCCAAGCATCATGCAGAGCAGGAGCGGAAGAAGGTTCGTTTTCATACTGCCATGGATTTCGATGCTGGTCAGACTGCACTCTGATGGCAGCCTTGTCAAAGGCACTTGAACGGAATCCATGGAATTCTCAAACCGGTCGAAAGCACACAAGATTGCTCTTGCTCCTTCGCTGCTGCCATGAAAAAGTCATTACATGCCCAACCAATGCTCCCGGATAAGGACCGTAGCTTTCCTGCTGATATCATACTTCATGCTTCAGGCGGCACCAGGACTCATGGCTCAAAATATCACCTTCTTTTTTTCGGCCGGTGATTTCAGCGAGGAACCCGATCGATTCGGAAACACGCATATCGTTGGCCCGGCGGATGCCATCGATCCACGGCCATTCGGGAATGAGGCCCTGCAGGACATCTTCTTTGACGAGGATAACAAGTGGCTCATTTACCAGGAAGCAGGCAACCGTCTGCTGGTTTCCCATGCCCCCAGCGGATTTGAGGATTCCCCCAAATTATTCATGGACATCCATGTAGCCATCGGTGGTAAGTACGAGGTGATCCTGGATTTCCTGGACTCGAGGCAAAACCCAGGTGACGGAACGATCCAGGCCGCCATTGGGGATCAGGCCCTTGTGGAATACTCGGAACTCAACGCCACGCCAGCAACCGGAGGAACCTCCCCGGGGTATCCACAGTTTGACGGTACCACCGAGGGAACCATGTGGTGGCAGTCGGTTTCATTGGGAGAAGTCGAGGTGGAGAATAACGGGGTCATCCGGGTACACGTGGACGATACCGAAGATGGATTCGCCGATGACTGGGTCACCTCCACATGGCAGGGGATCACCCTCAAGGTCATTGAGTTGGGGGGGGCCATTTCGGAAATCCAGGTCAGTCCAGGGGCCTTCGAGTGGGTCAGTGACATCAGCGGCAACCAGTTCAAGACAGGACCGATGGATGGATCCCTCACCCAGGAGGACTGGCTGACCGTCAATGCCAACTCCGCGAGCGACGGACTGTGGAACATCCGTGAAGGCCTGGGTTCCTATGGCCCCATCCTGGAGTCCTTTCCCCAAAGCGGTGAGGATGCCCCCACCCTGCAGACCTCGGTGACTTTCGCCAAAAGCGGCACCTATGATGTCTACGTCAGCCTGGGGGATGTCGGAGCGGTGGATGCCGCGGAGAATGAGCAGAATGCCACGCCCCTGAACATCGGATTGCCCGGGGAGGATCTCATGCGCTGGCACGCCAATGACGGAACTTTTCAAGGCACCCCTGGTTACAATGACTACGAAATGGCCGTTGGACAGCTTGCTGTCACATCGGGCCAGACCCTCGACTTCCTGATCGACGACGTGCAGGATGGGACCGCGCTGCGTTCCGTTTACCTGGGCATGCGCTTCGTGTTTGCCGGCGACGGACCGCCACCGGCGAGCGCCACCACCTCACTGGACATTCAAAGCCAGGGAACGGGCGGGGATGCCCCTGCAGAGGTGGTCTTGAGCTGGGATTCAAGTGCCAACCAAACCTACACACTGGAGGTGTCTCCGGATCTGTTGCAATGGGAGGTGATCCAGGAAAATGTGCCTGCCACCGGTGAAACCACCCGCTTCACGGACACGATCGACCGCGGACAAAGGGCACGGTTCTATCGTCTGCGTTAACGCTTGTGCAAGCCCCTGCCTTCCCATACGGCCCACCTCGCTCCCGGCGTGCCCCCGGAGCCTTCACCCTCATCGAGCTGCTGGTGGTGATTGCCATCATCGCCATCCTTGCAGGCATGCTGCTGCCTGCACTTTCAAAGGCAAAGGAAAAGGGCAAGCGGGTAAAGTGCCTGAATAACCTGAGGCAGCTCGGGAT
>JAAZXX010000045.1:0-8499 GCA_014239995.1 Verrucomicrobiia bacterium | reverse complement strand
GGATCGCCATGACCATCTACGCGGATGACCATGATGGAATCCTGCTCAAGGCCCGGCATCAGTCCGTACAGGTTTCTCTCGACCCCCCTGAACGCCGGGCAGCGGCCTCGGTCGGCCTGACCATCGACACCAACAACGCCGTTTCCAAGATCTGGACCTGCCCCAATCGTCCCAGTTTTCCAACCTATGAGGCCCAATGGCCTGCCTGGTTGATTGGTTTTCAATATTTCGGAGGCATCGAGGACTGGACCAATCCTCTCGGCAGTTTCAAGTCCCGCAGCCCAGTCCGTTCTTCAAGCGCAAGGCCCGGATGGGTGTTGGCGGCCGACGCGGTGATCAAGGTGGACAAGGAATGGGGAGGCGGACGTGCCACGGCCTTCAAGAACATGCCGCCCCATCGTAACCCCAGGGGATTGCCGGAGGGAGGCAACGAATTGTTCATGGACGGGTCGGCACGCTGGATTCACTTTGAGCGAATGCTTTTCATCCACAGCTGGAACACCGGGGGGGCACGCGATGCCTACTTCTGGCAGGAGGATCTTGGGGAGGATCTGGGAACAAGGGACCTGAATCCCATCCGCGCCGCTTACTGAATTCAGGATTGGAATCCTGCCGGGGGAGGCGAAGGTATGGGAAATGAACCCTTGTCTATGGGGCATCCCGCTCCATCAAGCTGTTCATCACCCCACCTTGCCATTCGCGCAGTTGCCGGGATAAACGCTGAACTAGGCCTGGGAAAGTCATGGCAAGATTGTTCGTCTCGCCGGGATCCTTCTTCAGGTCAAAAAGCTCTGTCCCGCTACCCTGATCCCCATCGACCACCAGCTTGTAGTGGTCCACCAGGATGGCACGCGCTCCCTGAAAATCCTTTTTCCTGATTGCCGGATGGTGGTGATTCCTGAAATTACGGGTAAAAAGGCCGCCCATTTGCTTGACCAGGGGAGTGGTGCCTTTTTGAAGTTCAGGATCGATGTAAGGTCTTGCCATATCCTCTTCGGAACGACGCACGGGGAAGTTCCAGAATGCGATGGGTGCACCACGCTCCTTCATGTTTCCTTTCAGAAGTGGCGTCAGGTCGATTCCGTCCAGTGGAAGGTCCGGCGTTCTGGCACCCGCCAAGGCACATAGGGTCGGCAGGATGTCGGAGGTGACGGCATTCAAGGTGGAGACCCGTGGCCGGGGGATGCCCCGGGGCCACTCAATGATCCCGGGCACGCGGATACCGTTCTCATACACCTTCCCCTTGAGCCCTCGGAAACGGGACGCACGCAGGCCACTGGGGGGAATGCCATTATCTCCACAATACCAGAGAAGGGTATTATCCCTGAGCCCCATGGCCTTCAGCGCTGTGCGCAGTTTACCGATCGATCGATCCATGGCGGTGATCTCGGCGTAACGTTCAATCAGGACATCACGCAGGGGTCGCCTCACCCGTTGCCCGGTTTCGTTGGAAGTAAGACTGACTTCCAGCTTGGCATACTTTCCGGGCAGATCTTGATAAAGTTTCAGGTCACTCTCGATCCCGCTGTAGGGTTCGTGAGGCGATCCAAACCATATGACTGTAAAGAAGGGAAGCTCAGCCTGCTGCTGCGTTTCGATATAGTCGATCGCCTGCTCAATGAGAATGGCTGAACTCTCTCCATCAAACGTTTTTGGAGGACCACCGTTGCGTGAAAAAACGGGATCCAGTTCAAAGAAGTTATCGTGCGAAAGCCAGGTATCAAAACCCATCGCTCCAGGGCTTGTTGGGGATGATTTCTTGACCGGTCCCACATGCCATTTTCCAAAATGAGCCGTGGCATATCCAGCCTCTTGAAGAAGGTGGGCAATGGTGACCTCCCCGGGTCGAAGGGAATAACCAGGACGAAAAACGCCATAACGATTGGGGTGTCGTCCGGTCAAGATACTCCCACGCGTGGGAGAGCAACTGGGGTGGGCATAGAAGTGGTCAAGACGCAAGCCAGTCGATGCCATGGCATCCAGGCAGGGAGTCTTGAGATATGGGTGTCCATTGTAGGCGACCTCTTCCCAGCCATGGTCATCGCCCATGAGCAGGATGATGTTGGGCCTGTCTTCCAGCTCCTTTTCGCCGACCGCAAATGCATCCTCCCCCTGGAAACAGAGGATGATGGCATACAGCATGAGGCTCAGGAACCGCTGCCATCCCTGACCAGTGACAATGTCGGAGAGGATCGGGAAAAACCCGTGCATCGTAGGCTTCATTGATATTTTCGTTATCATGGAGACTTCAATGGTATGCTTCTGATGATCTTACAGTTCTGGGGGTAAGGGTATCTCCCGGCGTCATCTCAATCCCGTTTCAATCGCGGCCTTGGGGGGATTCCCAGGGCAATCGGGTCATAAGTCGCGGTCAATGCTTTCTCAAAGTCGGCACTGTATTGCAGCTTTAGTTCGGCATATCCCGGATGCCCGGCAAGGTTGTTCAGTTGCCCAGGATCTTTTCCGAGATCATAAAACTCCTCGTATGGGCGTTTCTCAAAGGCCCTCATGAAGAGCTCCTTGACGGCAGGGTCCTCCTGGTGTTCCAGCATGTAAGCCTTCGTCGGAGACGGGTCTACCTCGCCAAACCGACCTCTTGTTTTCCTGAACACCACCGGATCGCCGGAGGGCCATCGATGACTCTCGTGGTTCCTTATATAGAGAAATTCCCCAGAACGCAGGGCCCAGGACGGGTAACCGGTATCGTCCGCCCGGCATGCGTAGTCGTGGTATCCTCTTCCGAAAAAAGTCCTGTCGCGCGTCGGGTCCACCTGCCCCTGCTGCTGTGACATTAAAACCTTCATGAAGCTTTTTGCGATCATGGTATCAAGCGGTTTCAATCCCGTCGCTTCCATGAAGGTGGGGCCAAGCTCAGCAAGGTTGACAAAATCCTCTACCACCCGTCCTCCCTGGATGACTGCCGGCCATGCGATGGCGAGCGGAACATGCATGCCACTGTCATACAGCTCAACCTTGCAGCGGGGGAAAGGCAATCCGTTGTCCCCGGAAATAACAACCATCGTATTCTCAAGCTCACCCTGCTCTTCAATAAAATCAAGCATGGCTCCCAGCCTTTGATCGAATCGCTGCACCTCGAGATAATAGTCACACATATCCTCTCTGACGATAGCATGATCCGGCAGGCATGAAGGGACTGAAACCTCGCTGGCATTCATCCCGCTGCGGACTCCACTACCTTTCACATAGGGGCGATGGGCATCCCAGCTACCAAACCAGAAGCAGAAGGGTTTATCCTCGGGACGTTTGGCCATGAAATTCAAAAAAGTATCATATTTCCGACCTGCAGGATCCCTTCTACCGTCTGCAAATTGCATGGGAACACAGCCCTTGCCAATATGGCCGACATGGTAACCATTCGCTTCCAGGGCATCGGTATACACACCGAACCTGGAGGGAAACAAACCCCTTAGATTGGCTCCCGTTTCAAGTTGCCACATATTCCTGCCGGTCAGGATCGCAGACCGTGAAGGCCCGCATGATGGGGCACTGCAGAAGGCATTTTCAAACAGAACCCCCTGACGGGCAACCCGGTCAAACACCGGGGTCTTCACCACTGAATCGCTCCCAGGAACGTCCATGTCATGTGCAATGCTTGCGTGTGGCCAGGACCAATCGTCCGCCAGGGCGAACAATATGTTAGGGGGAGAATGAGACGGGCGGTTTGCCGATGACGGTATCGTGGACGGATCTGCAAAAACCAGATCAGTCCCTACCACAAACAGAAGAATCCATTTAACCTGCATTGTTTCAGAACACTTTTGACTCGAATTCGTTTTGCGGTCGACGGAACAATCTCCGCGACAATGATCAAGTCATCCTAACCCCAATCAGGCTTTGAAGGCGATGCCTTTTTTGAAGCCCCACCTGTCTCGAACCCAACATCAATGCTCTGGAATGGAGGGTAAGGACCCCTCATTTTTTGCCTGTATCCCGCCATCCCAGGATTACATGGGGGTGATGGGTCCTGTGTCCTGGCCAGCATGTTGCCCTATCCAGCCTGTCATGTGTCTTCATCGAAGAAGTTCATTCCAGATCAAGCATCTCTCCTGATCATCCAGGCACCCATGCCGTCCCCGAGAGGGCAGTGGAAGAAGCGCATGGCGCTTAAATGCGCCCCTGAAGCATGGATTTTCTTTTAAAACCAGAAGTGATGCTTCGAGTCGAAAGCGTCATCGAATCGAAAAACCGATGGGCGTGGAAAGATGCCACATTATTCCAGCACTTCGTAGTCCATTTCCTCCCATTGTCCATCCTCCTTGATGAAAAGGATGCCCATGTCTCTCCAGAACCCCAGGCGGGCAATGGTATGGCTGATGAGCGCGCTGGTGCGCTGATTCTGTGAGTTGATCAGGTCATTTTGAGCGTCCACAAGGTCCATGGCCAACCCCAGTCCCAGCTCCCGTTTGAGTAATTCCTCCTCACGTCGGTTCTGACTCAATGCCACCCTTACCTCGCTGATTTCAAACTCCCGCTTTCTCTGCTCGAGATTCCGCCAACCATCCTGAATGTCGAGCTTGATCTGATCCACAAAAAGGCTGTGCTGGCGTCTTGCACGATCAAGGGCGATCAAGGCGGATCGATACCGGTTACGTTCGCTTTTGCGGTTGATCGGCAAATCAAGGCCCAGCGACGCCGTCCAGCTACGCTGTTTGGGATCCGGTAACTGGAAACCGTTGCCGGGCCGACTTGAGATGTTGCCGGAAAGCGCCAGATCAAGATCTGCCTGGAGACCATCGGCGGCGATCCTGACACGACGATCTGTATCCTCCAGTCGATCCCTGACGCTTTCAAGGTCCAGACGCATCCGCAGGGCCGCTTCCTTGGCCTGTTTAACCGCTATGGAGGGATGGTGAATACTCAGTTCATCGAGCTCCCTTTCGTCAAGCACCAGGGAGGTGTCCATGGACAAACCAAGATCCATTTTAAACCGATCGCGCGAAAGCTCATAGTTACGGATGGCATTGATCCATCCCTGTTCGGTGGAAAGCAGGGACTCCTTCAGTCGGTTGAGCTCGGAGAGGGCAGTTTCACCCTCGGCTGCCCGGGCCTCTTCACGCTCTACACTGACCTTGAAGCTTTCATATCCCTGAAAGGCATTTCGCACCCGGTCCCGGTTCTGCAACACCTGGTAGTAGCTGCCGACGACATCCACAGTGAACTCCTTTCGATAGCGGGTAAATTCCCGAAGGGCATAAAGCAAGTTGCGCTCCGATTGAGTAAGGTTCTCGATCGCGATCCTATATCCGGCCCCCCGTAACAAGGGTTGCGTGAGGGTTGCACTCAAGGCAGAAGAAGTTGCCCACCCACTATCGTTGGAAACAAACCTTACAAAGTCGGTGGTAAAGTCGGCAGCAATACGTCCCCCCGTGCGAAGGAGCCAATTGGAACCGATGCCAACATCACTGGTGATGGTTTTTTCACGCGTCATGGCATCGATCCCCGATTCGGCATCCTCGACAATCCTTTGCCGGTCCGTGCGGGAAATACCCGCACCGGCACCAAAAATCGGGGTGTATTGAAACCGTGCCAGGGAAAGTTCCAGCGCCTGAAGATAGAGATCTTCCTTTCGTGTTAAATAACTTCGATTATGCCGCGTTGCCAATGCAACGGCTTTTTCAAGCGAAACCACATGCGCTCCGAATTCAGTGTCACTGGAGGCTCCAAGAAACGAGTTCTTTTCCTCATACATGGGAAGCTCCTTGAGGTCTGCCGTATCGAGCTCTGTCAATGCGAAATCAGGATCCATGTTGGGAACCATCGGTGATTTCTCGGCGATCAGGGAGGCGGCTTCACGGTTTGCGCTCATTTCATAACGTCCAGTCGAGCAAGCGGCAGGCAGGATCGCCATGATGATCAAAATAAATGATCGTGCCAAGAACCGCAACCAGGTGTGGGGCAGCATCGCCTGCCAGGAACAGAGGCGACTGAATCTTAATGGGCGCTTGGAGGATGTCTGGTTGGGCATATACGTTATCAATGGTGATTCCTCGGGCATGGGATTATTCCTGATGAACGGCTTCGACCGGGCTCAGGCAGGCGGCCTTGTTGGCAGGGTATATGCCGAACAGCAAGCCCGTTGCGGCCGATACCGAAAAGGCCAGCAGAGGAGACCACCAGGTAACAATCGTTATCATGTTTGTAGCCAACCCGACAAACCATGGAATAAGCATGCCGAGAGACACCCCAAGGATGCCTCCGGTACTCGCAAGCAAGGTGGTTTCTATCATGAACTGGGAAAGGATATCCCTGCGTGTGGCGCCCAGTGCCCTTCGAATGCCAATCTCCCTGGTACGCTCCGAAACACTGGCCAACATGATATTCATGATGCCAATGCCACCAACCAGCAGAGAGATTCCCGCGATGGACCCAAGCACGGTGTTGAATATGCGCTTGGTTCTCAGGGCCTGCTGCATGAGCTTGAGGGGAACGATGACCTCGAAATCGTTTTTGTCATGCGTTTGCAGGAGCCGCGCCTTGATGGCCTCGGAAATGCTTTCAACTTCCTCCTGACGATCAACCTTCAGGGTCACTTCATGGAGTTCCACTGATTCCGCCTGAAAATAGCGACCGATGCGCTTGACGCTGGTCTCACCAAAAAACCTTTTGGCGGTGGTGATGGGGATAAATATGCGAGAGGGGACTTCCGCCATCTCCACCTCCTCTGTGGAATTGGTGGAATGCTTAGCGCTATCCACCGGTTTCAAGGCCGGTGAATCCATGATACCCACCACTTCAAAATAATGACGTCCCATGCGGAGGGTGTTTCCCAGCACCGCGTGGATGGGGAAGAGTTGATCAACGAGTTTCTGGTCGATGACGCATACCTTGGCATTTTCCTCAAGATCACGTTGCAACAGAAAACGTCCCCGTGAAACATTCATCTGACGCAGGTCACCATACCAGGGCACCGTGCCGACCATTTCCACACCCGCGCTCTGTCGCCCGCTGTAGACAGTTTTCCTTTCCTTACGATCCTCGACCACCAGTGTGATGCTGGGCACGGTTTCACGGATCGATAAGACGTCTTCATAGGTCAAACCGTACTCGAGGATGTAGCTTCCCTGCCGTTGCTGCTTGTTCTGTTCCTCGGGGGGCTTGATGGTACGTAGAATGATGTTTTGACTCCCCAATTCCTGAATTTGTTGCTGGGCCTCAAAGTTGGCGCCTTCACCGATGGCGAGCATGGCAATGACCGATGCCACGCCAAAGACCATGCCAAGCGTGGTCAGTATGGAGCGCAGGCGATGGAGCATGAGGCTCTTCAGGCCCAGCTTCAGCATATGAGAGATGCGGGCAATCGGCCGGGAAAGCATGGTGTCTAGGATTCCGGAATGGGAACCGGCTTGGAATCGTCCTTCCGCGATGTCGGCCTTTCTCGATCCAGCGGGCTGAGGTCAAGCTTGTCCGGCATGCTGAGAAACACCGTTTCGCCCTCTTCAAGACCTGAGCGAATGGCAGCAAAACGATTATTGTAATCCTCCACATCAATCAAACGCACTTCCACTCGCGCACCCACCTGAACGCAACAAAAGGTCCGATCATCCTGGTTGAACACGGACTGTACCGGGATCTTCACCACATCGGGCAGCACACGGATAATAATCCTTGCCTGGGCTGCCATTCCCGGTTTGATCCAATCGTGTATCCCAGCAATCTTGATGGAGGTCTTGTAGACCTTCTGGTCCGGGTTGAACCGTCGATTCTCCGAATCCGGCAGCACACCCACATGTTCCACTTCACCGACCAAGGGACGGTCTATTTCAGCATCCACCTTGATTTCCACAGGCATGCCTTTCCTGACACGCTTTACCTGCGACTCGTGAATGCGCACCTTGACGGCCATGTGTCTCATGTCTGGGATAGTGATGATCGCCTGACGTTCGCGCACTCTGGCACCCTCTCTGATGATCTCGTCGGGATCCCACCGATCACTGCCATCCCCGTAGACGACCAGTCCAGGGCGTTCTGCCCTGATGGTGCAGGCGGCATACTGCTGATGCAAATCATCCAACTGCATTTTTTCCCAGCGATAGGAACGCTGGGCACGATTGAGGTCACCCACGCTATCTGCCATTTCAGCAATGGCGTCCTTTTTTGATCGACTCAGGCGCATGAGAGCCTGCTCGTAATTGAGCAGAAACTGTTCGGCCTCTTTCTGGATGTTATAGGTCTTGAACAGCTGGAGGGTTGCCTTGGTTTTGCAGCTCGTTAGGAGTGATAAAGCCGCGATCAGCCAATCGAACGGCGCCCTCGTACATCTTTTTCTTCAGGGCGAATTCGGCTTCGGCAATCAAAACGGCATCCATGAGCTTTCTCAATTCCTGACGCGCATCACCGTCGCCCAGCAAGGCCTCATTTCCCTCCTGGGTAAACGTGCTGAAATCCACGTCATAATCCCGGATATCAGGAAGCAAATCCTGTTCATTGGTGCTACCCCATCCATTGAGCATCGTGTTTGGATTGCCCAATCCTCCAAGC
>JAAZXX010000459.1 GCA_014239995.1 Verrucomicrobiia bacterium | reverse complement strand
ATCACATGCCCGCTGCTGACGAGGTGGAAATAGATTTCCTTGTAGTCTGTGCTGTTACCAAAGCTGCGAAACTGCTTGAATTGATCACGATAGCGAAATGTCTTCCAAGCGGTTTTGTCGGACTCGACACTGGCATTCCATGCGGATCCCATCAGATTATTCGCCCTGGGGTGCACGAGCTCAAGGCTGCTGCCCCCTCCATTCGGTAATTCAGGCCATTCACCGCCGGCCCGGTAATCCACCTCATCCACCAGGTTACCCCATTGGTCCTCAAGGCGTAGTCGTTCCCCGTTGTTGCTCAACTGGCCCTCAAAGTTTCCCAGGACAGGTATTGCATCATATGTCGCGAGGAAATGGTCCAGATTTGCAGCTATCACCAGGTAAGCTCCGGCTTTCACTACGGTTCCGGTTGGAAAGACAAAATCGACCCCCTCAGCAAAACGCCAGCCAGACAGGTCCATATTTTCTTCGCCTTGATTCAGCAGTTCAATGAATTCGCCACGTGTCGAGTTTGAGGGCGGGTCATACATGATTTCATTGATCACGATGTGGTTCTGGACCTGTGGTGCATTTGGTGACTGCGGAGTCGATTGCATGCCTGCATACCATTCACGGCTCCCATCAGGGTAGGCCTGCCAGCCGAACCCTTGTCCCGATTGGTTGAAGCGATGCGCATTCAGCACGGCGTGTTGTTGATTGATCAGAGAGACGGTGTGTCTGCCTTTGCCGACCTTTGCATCGATCGGTACTCTCAAGTAAGTGCCTGCCGGTATCGTTTCCTTGACTTGGGTGGCCTCCTCGAACTTGTTTCCCAGTGCGACCATCAGATTGTTTGATGGGATCGGGTGGGTTCCCTTGTTCCAAAGCTCCACCCATGCCAGGATGCCTTCCTCCGCATAGTGCAGCTCGTTGAGGTATACTTCCATTGTGGCAGGATCGTTTCCGTTGACTCCCTCTGGTGTCGGGTTGCTGAAGACAAACCATTCGTTTCCTCCATCTGGCATGCGCCCGATGGAGCGCCCGTCTTGTGTTACGGGTGCATGTATGGCTGAAACCGGTTTTTTTCCATCAGGAGTGCTCAGGTAGAGGGTGAGATCTGGTCTCGGTTTCAGCCCAATCGCATTGAAGCGAAGCAAGCCAAGGCCCCCTGGAGACAGTGTCAGGGATTGTTCGATTCGTTTTTTGTTCAATTGACTGGGATTATCGCTCAGATGGAAGCCTTGTAGATCGACTTCCTCCAACAATGGGTTGTAGAACTCAATAAATCCCTTGTTCCCGCTCAAGGGTAAGACCTCATTGATTACCACAGAGTTCGAGGATGCCATGTTCATCCGCAAGCGGGCTCCGAAAACCACATCTGATGAGGTTCTGTTGATCTGGTGGACCTCCACGGCCAGCGTGTTGCGTCCCTGACGCAGGAGACTTCCTCTGGGGTTCAGAATGCTTTCCTCCAGTTGGGCATTGCCAACAGCGCTGCCGGTTGCCGTTGTGTCAAAGGACACCTCACCCTGTGGCATCCGGACACGCCCGATTTCCTGACCGTTGAGATAGAAGACCGCAGCGTCATCGAGAATGGTATCCAGGCTCAGGGAAGCGTTGGCTGGATTGCCCTGGAATGAAAAGGTTGTGCGAAAATAATAAGTCAGTTGATTTTCATCATTGAGTGGTGTCTGAATGCCTGGTTTTGGGAGTGAGGAAGATTCAAATCCAAAGAGGCCTTGCCCCTCTTCCCAACGGTTGTCGTTGAAGCCCTCTTCCCTCCAGGAGATTCCCTGGTCACGGTTTGCGTCGTTAAAACGCCAGGTATCGGCAAAGTCAAGGAGCACCACTCCCTGCGCTAAATCCACCTCGGGTGACGTCCTGGGAGATGGGGTCAGGGAGATGGGCTCGGTTCCAGGGGTGCCACCCGGTCGTTGACTTGCTCTCCACGATCGCCAGTCGTTGACCTTGCCATCTCCTGTTCTGAGTACCAGTGAATGGCCCAGCCCGTCTGCTTCGGCGGGCCAGTGCCTGTCGTCCCTGTAATCGAGTCGAACGAGTTCGATGCGGTTTTTGTCCTTTAAAATGACGGAGTCCTTGGAGTCTGAAAGTGTTCCTGACCAGGGGCCAAACACGCGAACACTGTCGGGGATCCCGTAATGTTGCCTTGTCTCTCCCGGCGATGTGCTGCTGATAACGCACCGTTCCCAGGGTTTAAAAAATGCCTGATGAGGCTTTTCGGCATCGAACGGTGGAAAGTCGAAGGCGACTCCACCACGCAGTTGCCATGATGCCATGTCCAGTGGGGTGGCGGTCTGGTTGTAGAATTCAATAAATTCGGGGCCCGATCCCTTGGGGTGATACATGAGCTCGGCAATCACCATCTGCTCGCATTCCACCCTCAGGTTGACACAGCAAAAGGCAAACAGGATGAAAGATGCACAAAACCTTTGGATGTTGAAGAACATGTCCGGATCGCTCGGCGAGGTGGTCACATTGTGATTAAAGCCAGTGAGCATTGGCGATTCTGTTGCTTCTTGAGACGCGTTGCGGAATGAATCCATGGCCGAGGTTTTAAGCTAAAATCATGCCAGGATCAGCCAAATTCTTCAATCCAAAGTCAGTGGTGAATTAGAATAATGGGTGGAACCGAATCAAAAATCAGCTTTGAAAGGGGAATTGAATGTCTCAGCCATCCCAGAAAACTTGACGGGCTGCTTTGATCAAAAGAGAGACGGTTTGAGATAATCGCATATTTGCGAAATTTACTGACCAAAAGCAGTTTGAGTGCCCACCACGGTTGAGTATTCCCAAATCATGCTGGGGGTGTTCTAAGCCCATATCGAGCATTTAAATGCATTAGGATTAACAATAAGAGGACTCCGGGCTTCTTCCCAAGGCAGGCTGTGCTGCCCTAAATAATCACAAAAAAAAGTTGTCACTTCTGAGAATTTGCACCAAATTATACCAAATGGGATCATCAAGTCCTTACGGCTCGGTGATCATTTTTATTACAACACTAGTGGAACTGATATGAAATTTAACAAATGGACAGTCGCGCTGGCAGCCTCAGGGTTGATCAGCTTTGGATCTGTAGTTCAGGCGGATGAAGCCAGTAATGGCGTCATGACCTCCTTGTCGAAAACCACCCTCAGCGGTTACGTTGACACCGCAGTCACCTACTCTGATAGCAACGTGAAGAACGGTCTTCTTGGCTATCAGGGTCGCACCTCTGGCATGGACTTGAACGTGTTCAAGCTGGTGCTGGAGAAGCCCCTAGACGAGGGTGACTGGGCCGCCGGTTACCGCGTCGATCTCTTGGCCGGTCCTGACGCCATCCTTTACAATCCTGTCGGTGCTGATGATGGCATCCTCGGCATCAAGCAGGCCTACGTTGCCACACGCGCTCCCATTGGCAACGGTCTGGACCTCAAGCTTGGTGTCTTTGACACCATTATCGGTTACGAAGTGTTCGAGAATGCCGGTAACCCCAACATGTCCCGTTCCTACGGCTGGAACAACGAGCCCACCCAGCACACTGGCTTGGTGGGTGCTTACCAGATCAACGACATGATCGGTTTCAGCGCAGGTATTGCGAATACCTCCAATGCCGTGATCAACCAGCGCCCATCCGATCTCATGGCTGGTGATGATGGTGAAGATCTGTCCTATCTCGCTTCTGTGACCATCACCGCACCTGACAGCACGGGCTTGCTTGCCGGATCCGCCCTTTACCTGGGCGTTGTGGATGGCTTGACTGGTGCCGGTGGGGATGACCAGACCAACTGGTATGTGGGTGCCACGACCCCCACCCCGATTGAGGGTCTCGGTCTGGGTATTGCCTATGACGACGCACAAAACGTTGCTGGCACTTCCAGTGACGCCACATCATTGGCTCTCTATGCCTCCTACCAGGCCACCGA
>JAAZXX010000458.1 GCA_014239995.1 Verrucomicrobiia bacterium | reverse complement strand
CCCGCGAAGGCATGCGAGGTTCGATCGAAAATTACGAACTCGCATTGGCCAAGGATCCGAATTTCGCGTTGGCTCATGTGGGGATCGCGGATGCGTATAACCTGTTGACAGGTTATTCGTATGCCGCGGCTAAAGTTTCGTATCCCAAGGCGGAAAGAGAGTTGCTCAGGGCGCTGGAGTTAAACCCTCAATTATCGGAAGCGTATGCGAGTTTTGCTGGTGTGAAACGGCACTATCATTGGGACTGGGTTGGGGCCGAGGAGGCCAACAAAAAGGCTATATCGATCAATCCCAACTATCCTGAAGCACGCCGTTGGTACTCACATTTGCTGTTAGTGCTGGAGCGCCATCAGGAAGCGCATTTACAAATTGATGCTGGAATCGAACTAAAACCAACATCCCCCATCATGTATTTTGGTAAGGCTGTTATCTATTTGCGAGAGTCAAATTTTGATGCAGCTAAAGAACTTGGAAACAGGATGGTCTCGTTGGATCCGAGTTACGTCAATGGGTTGAAAATATTGGCTCAAAGCGAGTTTGGTCTTGGGGCCTTTGATGAGTCGTTACGGTTGGCGGATGAGGGGGCAAATAAATTTAACAATCACCCGATGTATTTGACTGCAAAGATGAGGGCTTTACGTGAGTTGGACAGACTGGAGGATGTAAAACGCCTGCGGGATGAGTTGCTTAAAAAGCAGGAATCAGATTTGGTTCCTGCGATGATGTTAGCCCGGGGAGAGTACTATTCGGGAAATATGGAGGGTTCTATTGCAGAACTGGAACAAGCGTTGGAAGATCGGGCCATTGAATTGTTTCCTTTTGATCCGAGAAAAGAATTTGAGAAACTAATTGGCAATTCCCGGTTCGATGCGATCTGGGAAAAGGTGGGATTGCCAGAGTTAAAAAACTGATGGCGGCTGAGGTTTTCATCAGTTATTCGAGTCAGGATTTTGAGGAGGTTCATGGCATCGTCGAGCGGCTTCGCGGGGTGGGGGTATCGGTTTGGATGGACGAGGGGGGCATCGAGGCGGCGACATTGTGGTCGGAGGCGATCGTCGAGGCGGTCAACGACTGCAAGGTGCTGATCATAATGGTGTCCGGTCACTCGACCGATTCCCCGAACGTGGTTAAGGAAGTGATGCTCGCCTCAGAATCGGGCAAAGTAATCCTGCCGGTTTATCTTGAGGAGGCGGAGATTCCGTCCCGACTTAAATACCAACTCACCGGCATCCAGCACTTGGAGGCGTTTGCCCTGTTCGAATCCGGTTTGATCGAGGAACTGCGACGTGGCTTGGCCATCAACGGAGTCACCGTCCCAGGCATCGAGACCTCCAGCACCGTCGCCCCCGCAAAACCGCCATCCCACCGTCGAAAGAAAAACGGCAATTCGACTCGACTGCTACCGTTGGCGGCCGGCTGTTTGATTGGTGTGTTGATCAGTTGGTTCGCGGTCGGGAGCGGGAGTCGGCGGACTGAAATTTCGCCCGCGATGACAACGGTCAACGCATCGATTTCGTTGCCGGAAACGGCTCCGTTGGCGGATGCTTCAGTAATTCAGTACGGGGCCTCTCGGCCGAATATCGCGATGGCATCGGACGGTTCGTTTTTTGTGTACGCTGCAAAAAACAGGAAGAGCACGATGCTTTACAAGCGCAAGTTGGATCAGGATTCGGTTGAGGCTATCAACGGTACGGAGGGCGGTTTTGCCCCGTTTCTCTCGCCCGATAATCAATGGGTTGCGTTCATCGCAGACAACAAGCTAAAAAAGGTTTCCTTGAGTGGAGGGAGTCCACAAGTGTTGACTGATGCACCTCACTCGGTGGGGGGAACTTGGGCGGACGATGAGCTGATTTATTGCACAACAAACGAAGCTGCGGAAATCTTCTCCATTAATGAGAACGGAGGCGAATCTAGCAAAATTGAGGTAAAGGACAATCTGCAGGTCGAGGGATACCCAGGATTGCTGTGGCCGCATGCGTTGCCCGGGGGACGGCATCTTTTGGTTTCAAGCCAACTCAACCCGCAAAAGCAATTCTCGGTTCATTTACTGGATGTCGAAACAGGTGAATCACGGCAATTGGTTTTTAACGGTGGATGCCCGCACTACCTCTCATCCGGCCACATTGTCTATTGCCGTAAATCCGATTTGTTTTCAGTAAGGTTCGATCCTGGGACACCGGAACTTGTCGGGGATGAACAATTGGTGCATGAGGGTGTTCGTACCGGGGGGAAATACGCCGGGCAGTTTTCCGTGGCGAAAGATACCGGAACACTTGTGTACTTGTCTGGAGTCTTCGGCCGGTCGGGGGAACTGACTTGGGTGGATCGCAACGGGAATGAGGAATCACTTGGATTGAAGGAAAGGGTTTTCGGCACCTACAATTTATCTCCCAAGGGAGACCAACTTCTTGCACAAGTGTGGGAACCCACAGCCAGTGTTTGGTTGTTTGACCTGGAGAACAAACTTGAGTCAATAGTTGAACAAAGTGCTTCCGATGGTTTTAAGGGGTTTCCACGGTGGGATGCGGATGGGGATGAGTTTACATTCAGCTCTACCGAAGGTGAATTGCACGAAATTTTTTCCAGAAAATTGGCGAACCCGGCTTCCCTGAAATTGATCGAAGGCACACCGGATACCATCAAGATCGAGGGAGTCTGGACGCGGGATGGCAAGCGATATGTCTACAATCATTTTACCGAAGACTCGAAATGGGATTTGTCCGTATTTAACAAGGAAACCGGCAGCCATGAACCGTTGATGACCACGGATAAAACCGAGTGGGGGCCGCGGATCTCTCCAGATGACAAATGGGTCGCCTTTACCATGGACAAAACGGGTGGTGCCTATGAAGTATTTGTCATCCCGATCGACGGCGGAACGCCGCAACAGGTTTCATTTGATAACGGACTGGAACCGGTATGGACTGCTGACGGGACGGAACTAATCTATCGTGAAGCCAAAAAACTGGTTGGTCGTAAATTGAAAAATTCCAACATTCTGTCATTTGGGGAACCTTACGTGATTTATGAGGGTAATATTATGACCATACCCGGCCACTCCTACGATGTCTCCCCGGATGGGCAGCGGTTCTTGGTGGTAAAAGAGGTTCACCAGCAAGGAGAATCACGGGAACTGAAAATCATTACTCACTGGTTCTCCGCGTTTCTGGAATGAGGTGGAAGGCCAGTGCTAACGGATGAAAGCTTCCAGAGTGGTGGCGATGTTTTTGAATTCCCGAAGTATTTTTTTGTCGATCGTGATCAACGGGACTTCGAGGGACTTGGCCAAGCTCACATTATTAACCACGAAGAGAAGAAGGGCACTAAGGATTAATCTCTCGAGGATTTATCTTCGTGTGCTTCGTGGTTTCGAATCTTCATCCTTAAAGATTCCAGCTCACCGAAACGCTCTTTTTTAGGTAAGGCAAATTAGGCTATTTCGCTCAAGTTTGCGGCGATTCCGGAGGCCGGACAGGTCTGCTCCCCGCGGGTTTTGAGGTTTTTGACTCGGGCCTGGGTGGGGTTGTCTAGGGTGACGAGCCATTTGGCGTTCAGTTCGAGGGCGCGCTTGAGTTGCTTGTCCGGCTTGGTTTTGAGCAGGGGGTACTCGGTGGCGAGGCCGCCTTGGCGGAGTTGCTGTACGAGGCCAAGCGATGCGTCGCGCAGCGACTCGTCGTCGATCTGCACGTAGGCGTCGAGCGCTTGGCCAAGCGGGGGAACCAAGCCGCGATCTTTCAATAACTCAGCCAGCACGACGTCGCCCATGCCGAAGCCCAGCGCGGGCAGGTCGCTTTTGCCGCCGGAGACGAGCTTGACCAGGTGATCGTAGCGGCCGCCGCCGGCGATGGCGCGGAATTTGCCCCGCTTGTCGAACGCCTCGTAAACCGGCCCGGTGTAGTAGGCCAAGCCGCGAATGATCCGG
>JAAZXX010000457.1:1414-3931 GCA_014239995.1 Verrucomicrobiia bacterium | reverse complement strand
TGTGCGTTATTGTCTGACGAGGGCATCTCGGCACGTCCTTCATTGATAAAATCTCCCTGTCCACTGATCTCGGTGCCTCCCTCCCAACGGAATTGTTCACGAACAGTGATCAGGTCATTCCCTCTGAGGCTTCCGCCTTTTGCAATGAGCAGTTCCTTTGGAGCAATGGTTTCTCCCGAGTTGAATGTAACCTTGCCCTTGCTGATGGAAACACTCTCCCCAATGGAGGCTATCTTGGCCTCTGGATGAAAAATAACTTCCTTCCCCGAAAAAAGTGTCTTCTTGAGTGCATTGAAATGCCCGCGGATCTCTGCGACCTTATCAGGGGATGAGAAACTGAGTGTTTGCTGGGTTTCCAGCCTTGATTGCGGAGAGCTGTTGAAAGAGCCCGATAACTCAAGGGTGGTGTTGGTCGATGAAAACATGGTTCCCATGTTGGTCATATCAGCTGTAAAATCCAGGTTGCCTGACTGAAGGGATACTTGACCTCGATTGACAGTGTCGATACCCAGATGCACCTCTTCTGCCTGACCAGTGATTTCGAATAATCCCTCATTTTTCAAGAAGGCTTTTTCTTCACCAGCAATGGGTGTCACTTCCACATTGCCCGAGATGGTGATGATGCCTTCTGCTTGATTTACAATCTCTGCATTGTCCCTTGCCCTTAAATGGCCTCCACTCCAAAGCACTTGACCGGCATTGACAAAGGTGCGTCCATCCAAAAGGCGAGGTTTTGAGGTGCTTTCCAGCTTTGCCATTTCAGTAATTCCCAGGTTTAAGAAGTCGGCTTTTCCGCCCAGGGTTGTCCCATTTGCCCATAGGAATTTTTCCGAGACACGAATCAAGTCCCCCCCACCAATACTTCCTCCCAAGGTGAGGAGTAGTTGACGGGGTGCAATGGTTTCCTGTGAGTTAAACTCTACTTTACTCTTGCTGATGGAAACGGTGTCACCAATCGTTGTGATTTCTGATTCGGGGTGAAACACAATTTTTTTTCCTGAAAAACGACTTGTCTTGATTACCTTGAACCTCCCCCGAATCTCTGCAGTTTCCTCAGCTGATGAAAAACTGACGGTGTTTTGGCTTTCTAAACTCGAGTCAGGAGAGCTTGTGAAATAACCTGAAAAATCGAGTGTAGTGGCTTTTTCAGCATCCACCGCTCCAAGATTCGTTGTTGCTCCTGCAAAGTTAAGCATGCCTGATTGGACTAGTATAGATCCTCGATTTAAGAAAGAGACGTCCATGACTGTGCTGCCATTGGAATCCGACTTGACAAAGATTCCATTGTTTTCGAATCGCCCTGAAGTTTTCTTTGCCTGCACCAACCATTGTCCGTCAAAAAGGTTTCTGAATATGGCATTGGCTTGGTTCATGAAAACACCATCGGTCCCAGAATGGACATCACCTGAAGTCCATAATGTCTCTGTTTTGTTGATAATATTGAATCCCACGAGGTTTTTTCCACCTCCGTGCATGGCGATGGCCATTGGTGCAATGAGTTGCCCATTTCCTCCGGTGAAACCTCCTCCACGCCAGATAAAGCGTTCCTCAGCTGTAAGGTTTCTGCTTCCCTGGATAAAACCAGAGGCCAGGTCCAGCTGGACCAGAGTGACATCAGTGTCGAGATTGATCGACGGAGAGGCGTCAAGCCCAATGAGTACATTGAAAGTATCCTCTTCGTTGTTGTGTGGAAAAGGGAGGAAACCAAAGGTGTTCCACCTGAAAACTTCCGTCCAATGACCATTTGCGGCACTGATCCATGCCGCATCGAAGGGTTCTTGTGCCGTGATTGTGATCGGAAAAAAGGTGAGAGCCAGAGTCCCGTGAATGACCTGGATCAGGCGGCGAATATAGTGTTGTATCATGACTTCCATCTGTGCGGAGCGTCGTTGGGTATCTGAAAAAGTCGTAGATCGAGTCAGTTTGAGGCCAGGTCTTCAGGTGAATCAGCAAGCATGCGTTTCTTCCAACCCTTTTGATACATGATATGGCGCCAGAGTTTCTTAGCGTCTATATCAAAAATCAAATTTCTGTCTGCTGGATGCGTCATCCAGGCACCTTGCTTGATTTCGTCATCCAGTTGGCCAGGGTTCCATCCTGAGTAACCAGAAAAAAGTCTTATATTTTGAGTGATTCGATTGGTTTTACAAAGGTTCGTCAACTGGTCGAATGAATGTCCCATGCTGACATCCGGAATGATCATTTCACCTAGATTGAGCTGGTCAGAAATCAGGAAACTAAGCGCTCCTGGCTGAACGGGGCCACCGATAAAAACCAGTGTGTCCTCAAGAGTTGTGGGCACAATTTCCGAACTGAGTTCCTGGATACTGTGATCCATGCAGCGGTTGAGTATAAGCCCAAAGGCCCCCTCCTTGTCATGTTGGCAGATAAGAACGACGCTTCGGCTGAAAAAAGAACCGTTCAGAGTTCCTCCATCAAGCAGGAGTTGCCCTTGGAAAGATTGCATGGGATTGTCCATCTACTTGATAAGCGTTATCACTCTCTTGTCTTTCTGGC
>JAAZXX010000457.1:0-1404 GCA_014239995.1 Verrucomicrobiia bacterium | reverse complement strand
CAACACTGTAGTAAGAAATTCAGCATGCAAAAACCGTTGTCTCACCGATTGGAATCCCCTCCAGAAAATTCCACGGCTAAGGCTTTGCCCTGGCGCAAGGGAAGGGCATGTCTCCTCTTCGGAATCCTGCTGATTTTTTTATACGGCTCAGCTTGCAAATCAAGTTCTGGTAGCCGGGAATTTCTTCCCGGGAAAGGGTGGACGGAAAATTGATCATTTTAACCTAAAGACGAAATGCCGATTTACGAATTCCAATGTCAGGAATGCCACAAGGAAAACGAAGTCCTTGTAAGAGGCCAGGACTGGTCTCTGGCGATTTGCCCCGATTGTGGGTCTAAACAACTTAAAAAGAAATTGAGCGTGTTTTCAGCTGCTTCTTCGGAAGCGGAATCCACTCCCGTCTGCTCTGGCAATCCGTCCGCCTGCGGTCGTTGTGATGCTGATGGTTGAACACGCGATTTGTGAACATTACAAGCTTCCGGCTTGTCTCCAAGCGCAGGGACTGTGCTACATACCGTTCTTGCATATGGCAAGGCGGATTAGCTGTTTGGCTTGGTAATCTGCTTGAGGAAAAGTCTGGATTGCTCTTTGACTTCCTCATAAGAAACTTCGGTCAGGCAGCGTGGAACGTCGAATTGGCATTGGTCGAAGCACGGTTTATAAGGGCATTGTTTCCCCTCAACAACCATGCCTAAATCATGGACTGGGCGAAACCACTCCGTGAGCTGTGGTCCAAAAATTGTGAGTGTTGGCTTTTCCAGGGCAGCAGCAAGATGCCCTGGCCCAGAATCATTGCCAATGAATGCATGACCGGAGGAAATGACCTCAATTAATTCTGCCACACTTCTTGGAACGACAGGGTTTCTACCCTTATTTTTCCACCATTTCTCCTGGTTTGCATCACAAATCAAGGTCGTTTTTTGGCCCTCATCTTCCAGTGATTTCAGCAAACGATCAAAACGCTCCAAAGGCCATACACGCAGCGCCTGGGCAGCGCCCGTATGCACGATCATGCGCTCAGGTTTCAGGAACCCTGGTGGCTTCTGTTCATGCGGGTCGTAGGATGGCAGTTTGACTTTGAGAGCCTCGCCAACCAAACGCCACTGCTCGTAGCGGTGGGCCATGGAATGGGGCAGTGAGAGTGGATTGCTCAAAAAAAAACCACTCACAAGCCGGGGGAAACCAATCCGTTTCCGAGCCTTTGTGAGTTTCATCCATGCGTGGTCTCTTGGGTCCCACCTGCCGGATACGGCAAATTCAAAATCCTTTGCCCTTAGAGAGCGAAGTGTCTCGAGAATAAGTTTATATGGCCACCGATGCAGTCGATATTTTCCTTGAAAAGCGGTCCAGGGTGCAATGAAATCCACAACACTGACCCCAGGCCACAGTTTTAACTGAAGATCC
>JAAZXX010000456.1 GCA_014239995.1 Verrucomicrobiia bacterium | reverse complement strand
GGTCTCACCATCAAGAGGTTCCCAAGGGAACAGTAACCGCCTACGTGTGGGACGAGAGTGAGGTTTATCCTGAAACGTGGCGTCATTACTGGGTCTACGTGCCTGTGCAATACGATCCCGATCGACCTGCCGCCTTGATGGTGTTTCAAGAAGGTTCTAACTTCCTCCAAGGAAAAGATCATTTCCATGCACCAGGCGTCTTTGACAAGCTCATACATCTTGGAGAAATGCCGGTCACCATTGGCGTTTTCATCAATCCAGGTAAGGTGGGGTTCCCCCAACGTGATCAAGACCAGTTGGAACATCGTAGTCTCGAATACGATTCAGAAGGGGATGCTTATGCTCGCTTTCTTTTGGACGAAATCTTGCCAGAGATTGGCCGCCACTACCGTCTCTCAAATGATCCGGAGATGAGAGCCATTTGTGGCAACCGTTCAGGGGGAGTCTGTGCCTTTACCGTGGCGTGGGAACGTCCGGATGCTTTTGGCAAGTTGGTGTGCCACATGGGTAGTTTTGTGAATATTCGTGGGGCTTACAGTTACCCTGCCTTGATTCGCAAGACAGAACGTAAAGCGTTGAGGGTTTTTCTGCAGGGAGCTATGACCGATCTTGACAACGTCCATGGTAACTGGTCCCTTGCGAACAAACAGATGGAAGCGGCCTTGCGCTTCATGAAGTATGACTACCGTATGGTTTGGGGCACTGAAGGGCATGATCTTTCGCACGCAGCCCGTATTTTTCCGCAAACAATGCGCTGGCTTTGGCGTGATTTCAGGTGATTGATTTTGAAATACTTGGATGCCACTCTGTGTCGGTTCAGGGGCTCGACCGTTGTTTCTGGCAACAAGGGTCTCTGCAAAACAATGGGTGCAAGGCAAGTTCATGCGCGCAACCTTTCAGTCAGGGCCTTGTTTGAAAAAGAAACTCATGGTTGATGATCCGGTTTCAGATGTCGAACTCATGCTGCAAGTGCAGCACGGGGATCTGACAGCTTTTGAAGGCTTGGTAGAGCGTTACAAACAGCCTCTTTTCAATATGGTTTATCGCATGTTGCGTGATGCCGACGAAGCTGAGGATATTGTTCAGAAAGTGTTCGTTCAGGTTTACAAAGCCTCAGATCGATACCGTCCGACAGCCCAGTTTTCCACCTGGATCTTTACGATTGCCAGGAACTTGACCTTGAACGAAATTCGCCGCCGATCCCGCAAACCTCCCTTGGATTCCATGGATGCAGCGGCTGAACCTGAAGGAGTCCTTCCTCCCAGGGAATACAAGGACATACGCGGAAGGACCGCCGGCGAAGAAACCATGCAGCGTGAGTTGCTTGAACGGATTGATATCGGCATTTCTGAACTCCCTGAAAACCAAAAAGCGGCGATGCTGCTCTGCAAGGAGGGAGATTTGCGTTATGAGGAAATTGCAAAAGCATTGGGATGTTCCGTTTCTGCTGTGAAATCCCTTTTATTTCGTGCCCGTGAGACGCTCAAACGAAGGATCAAGCACTACCTGCAGACGGGTGCCTGGAGTGATTAGGGTCCTGGACGGCAAATTGGAATGGTTTGAAGTGCAACTTTTCCCGAAAAACAGGTTTTAAATATTTTGTAGTTTATGAAAAAGATGACTTACAGGGATTGGGTTGATCTGAGATGGCAGCGACCACTCACCCCTGAAGAATTGTCACATTGGCATTCTTTCCTTGAGGATCACCCAGAGCACATCATCCACTGGGATGCAGACCGTCAGCTTCTTGAAAGTGTCAAGGGATTGATCGATTTGCCGATTTCCAATCACTTTACATCCAAAGTGATGCGTGAAATTGAACAACTTCATACTGAGGTGAAATCGCCCCAGTCTGCACATGACATGTCGCCCCAGACCTGGTGGTCACTTTTGTGGGGAATGCCCGGCATCCGCGTGAGTGGGTTCATCGCTTTGTTGCTGTTTGGTTTTTTTCTGTGGCAATGGGATCCTTCGAAACCGAATCTGGCGCAGAGCGTGACCGCTGTGACGGAATCCCAGATGGTTCCTACGGTCGAGGAGTTGGAGCACTTTGATGCGATCCATGGGCTGGCGCAGGCTACTCCCGAAGTGGATTGGGAACTTGTTTTTGCCATGGAGTAAACCGAAAAACTGGCGTATGAGACATCTGTTGCTCCAATTAACTGCTTACGTGTGCTTTATCTCCGTGGTTTCACTTGTTTTGTTAGGGCAAGAAGCTCGTAAGTTGCCTCCTTTAAGGACTGCTTCAGTCCGGAACTCTCCAGCCCTGCCGCAGGTCAAGGATTCACCGATCGAGCATTTGCGTCATTTGTTGAATGCTGACAGGGAGAAACTTGCGTCCATGCTTGAACAGCATTCCAGTTCTACCCGTGCCTTTTGGGAACGGAAACTTGCAGAGTATACCGCACTGGAAAAGCAGGAACGTGACCGACGCCTGAGGGATGCGCAACGTCACTGGTATTTGATGCTCCTTCTGCGCAGCGAACCCGCTGAACGGGAAAGCAAGCTTCTCAATATTCCTGCACCTGATCGAGCTTTGATCGCCACCAGAATTCGTGACTGGGAGGCCTTGTCAGCGGACCTGCAGCGGGACGTCATGACATATCTGCCTGCCTTACGTTACTTTGGCAGACTTGTTTCAATGAATTCTCGAGCAAGGAAACAAGCCCTTGAGCACGCCCAGAGAGCAGGCAATGATCTGACAGACATGCCCAAGGGATGGGAGCAATTAGATCCTGGTTACCGAAGCTCCATGTTTCGAGCTTACCAACAGTTTTTTGTGCTGGAAAAGCAGGAACGCAGTCAGGTATTGGTGAACATCCCGACGCCCCAGCGGCAAACCCTTCAGGCTCGCCTTGAAAAGTTGGAGGGTATGGCACCCGAGGTGCGAAGAAAATGTCTGGAAGCCCTGCAGACCTACGCCGAAATGACTCCAGAGGAGCGAACGCTGTTTCAAGTGACTGCAGCACGTTGGAAAAAGATGCATCCCTCGGAACACTCGATTTGGAAGAAACTGGTCCGACGTGTCCCCCCGATGCCTCCCGTCCGTGTGCGGTCGTCCCCTCCCGTTCCTTCCCGCAAAATCATGCAACACCTCAAGACCCCTTCCCAGAGTCCACAGCCCTAAGGCACTGTCTCGATGCGATAAAACCGGTAATCATCTCCCGCAACCTCATCCAGAATGATGGTGATGTCACCTTGAGCAAGCACGGGTTGGCCTCGTTCTTCCCAAGGGTCACCCACGATATCCCGGCGGCTGAAAAGCTGATACCGTAGTCCGGCATTGCTTTCAAATTGCACCTGGGCTCCTTCAGCATTGACTTCGACGCTCAGGAGCGCATATGGGGCTAAGACCGTCAAGGGGGTTGAAGAAGGGTTTTTGGGATCTGAACCAGCTTGGAATTCCTGCTCATTGGTGAATGTGTCACCGTCTGCATCTTGATCTGGGCCGGCGTCGGGAGCTGTCCAGCGCGTGAAATGGGTGCGTTGGAATTCATCATTCAGGCCATCCAGGTTGATATCTGGATTTTTTGGTTCGATTTCAATAAATCCGTTGGCATAGGCGACCTGATCACCCTGTCGCAGCTCGAAGGATCTTGCTCCCGGCAGTGCGTCTTCATCCACGCTCACTTCGATGATCCAGGCATCTGCATTTCCAAAAATATGTTCTCTGTATTGCTTCAGTCCGAAGGTCACTCCAGTCCCGCGAATGGTAAATTCTACATTCTCCGAGGGAAGATCTACTCCATAGACACCCACAAAAACCTGCTGGTCTCCCTGCTTTAGTCTTGTAGGGGCACGTTCAATGGAGAGCAAACGCAGATCAGGCACTCTGGGTTGTATGCCGGAGATCCTGAAGGCCGGTGTGCCCGTGGTGATTGTCACGTCATGCCGGGTGGTATCACCAGCCGTGACCGTAACCTGCTGTGTC
>JAAZXX010000455.1 GCA_014239995.1 Verrucomicrobiia bacterium | reverse complement strand
GGAAGTCCAAGGGGGGCAGCCCCCAGGAAGTCGGTGACAAAACGAAACGTCTTACCGTCCCATGCATAAAGGTAGGGACAGGACCCTTCCTGGATGGTCAACTCCAGCGCCAGCAATGGTTCCTGGCAACGCACAGGAACCTTGGCAGAGCCTTGTGGCCAATTGAACCAGTGCACCAGGAAGGAATCGAGGATTTGGTGTTTTCCCACACCTACCTCCACGGGCAGGCGGTGCACGGTACGCGTAAGGCGCAAGCCACCGGATTGAATTTCAATCCGGCAACCAATTCCGCTGGCATTGCTACGGTTACCCACCATTTGAACTTTCACCTGCCTGTTGAGATTCCCGCCTTCATTGCGAAGAAAACGGAGCCCCCCCTCGGCCAGGGCCACCACGGCATCCGGGTCACAGTCACGATCAAAATCTGCGAAATGCACCTCTGAGACAGGTCCACCGGAGAAGTCATCAAGGCCAAGGGCTTTGGTTTGTTCCTGGAACCCGGACAGGCCCACATTACGCCAGGCCCGCATGGTTTCACCCACGGCCCAGAGGTCAAGCCAGCCATCGTTGTCGTAATCAACCGCCACCACTTGGCGAAAACCTTGATCACCCTCGACGGGAACGACCTTTTGCTCTCCGCCATTAAAAAAAAGATGGATACCCTCAGCACCCATGACGGCCAGGTCAGGACGCAGGTCGTTATTGAAGTCACCCGTGCAAAAGGCCGACCCTCCGGTCCAGTCATCCTTCAACTGTGGGTTCAAGGGTCCACCTCGTTGTTTTTCCAGGAGGAGCGGTGCATCGTTTGCACGGTCCACAAGCAGGTCCATGACCTGGTCCCTGTTCCAGTCCGCCATGACCACGTCTCGGGCATTCTGGAGTGTTGCAGGTATGCCGATGCTGCGCGTGAGCTCACTGAACAACAGGGGAGTAGATTGCCGCCAAAGCTTGACTGCATGGCTGCTTGAGCTCACCGCCACCAAATCCAGTTTCCCCGTGAAGTCCAGGTCGATGAGCATACCACCGGTGGCACCCAAGGCATCCAGGCCACTGGACATGGTGAGGTTGCTTGCCTGTCCATCCCTTGCCATCGCGAAAAGATGGCTCCCTTCACTTCCAAGGACGATGATGTCTTCAAGGCGATCATTCTGAAGGTCACCAACCAGTACCTTGTGGGCTGCGCTGGCGGAGGGTGCTGGAATCACCTGATCATGCGGGTGAAAGACTCCATCACGATTCCTGAGAAGACGAAATCCAACATCCCTTTCAACCACAAAAAGGCTGGTGTCCCCTGTGTGTTCGACATCGATTAAACCCATCGGGCCGGAAAAGGTGCCTGAAGCATCACCCAGCACCTCCTGACTGACATCGCTGAAGGCCATGGGGATCCCCTCCCGGTCGGGTTGCTCCAGCCTGAAGGGAATTCGAGCCCGGGTGTGTTTACACTTTTCAAAGACCGCTGCGCCCATGGTCAGCCCCTCTTGATCCAGTCCGGATTGATGCAGCTGTAGTTCACGTTCGGCCTCCTCACGCCGGCCAATCCGGATGAGGGACTGGGCAAGCAGGTAACGGGCATTGGAGTGAAAGCGGTTGGGATCCAGTTGGATCCCCTCCTGGAAAGCAAGCACAGCTTCTTCCCATTGTTCCAGGCCCATCCTGCCCAGCCCGAGTTGAAAGAAGGTGGCTGTGACACCAGGGTCGACCTTCCTGGCATTCTCCAGGGATTTGACTGCTTCTTCCGCCTTGAAAAGGCGAAGATAGGCTGAGCCCTTGATAAAATATGCAGCTGCACAATGAGGATCAATCTTCAACACCACATCGGCTTCGCGAATCGCCTCGACACTGGCATCACCAAGCAAGTGTGCATTGGCCAGGTTTAAGTGAACATCAGGATCATGAGGAACCAGGTTGGCCGCTTGGGTATAGGCCGCCAGTGCCTCGCTCAATGCACGCCGATCCAGGTGGTTTTTACCCTCGTTCATCAGGCTGAAAAACTGCTCAGGAAGCGCACCGGCAGCATCACCCGCCGGGTCCACCGGACCTGATGCATCGCGCCTGCATCCCATGAGGAAGATCACCAGGAAAAGCAAATATGGGGTTTGGTTCATGTAACTGGGCATGGAGGATCGTTCTTCACTGCAGGCATTGTATACAAGGAACACCCAGGTTATCCAAGATCCCATGCAAAAAGGAATCTCCCCTGTTCCCTGAAGGTTTCGGAAAAACATCATCAGGTCCCCTGGGATCAGGGAATAATCTTCAGGTAATTCCCGGTTTCAACCCATTCCATGCATACAGGGGGAAGCCAATGCAAAGAATCCATGAACGCAGGCACTTGCGGATTGGAGGATCAGCCAGGCCCTCAAAGTGCATCCATGTTCCAGGCTCATATCTGGAAGCGGCGTTTCCCGTTGCCTCGATCCTCATTGCCCCAGCAAAAGGCCCCGACACAAGTCGGGGCCTTTGAAAAGATGCGTGGGAGGCATGGCATCAGGGCGGATGGAGCTCATGGTCTCCCGGGCAAGTGACCATCCACCGCAGATACGGCTATTGGGCTGCGTCCGTGTTGTCCATTCTTTCGTAGATCCAGAAGACATCGGGGTCGCTGACCGTCCATTTTCCGTTGACCTTGGCACGATGTTGTTCAAACCATTTCCCATCCTTCAGGTCAATGGCCGCATTCCAGGTGGTGCCATCGGGTGAATACACGGTGAAGCGCGGTTGTCCATCGACTATCTCGACACGGAATGGGGCCGGCTCCCTTTTCTCCAATACCTCGCCCTTGCTGTTGAAGAAGCTCACCTGCTCGGCGAAAGGAGTGATGACCTTGGTGCGATAGCTTCCATCCTCATTGACATGCTTCCAGCTGCCGAGGAGTCCCATCAGGATGCGGTTCTTGGCAGACTTGGATCCATCGGTCGCCATCACGATATCATAAGTCACCTCTTTCATTTCACGCAGATCACCCACGCTTTCAAAACCCAGATCCTTCAAGTATCCCTCAGGCATGCCCGGGAGGGTTTCCCAGTGTTTCTTCATCTCGGCTTCAGACTGGGCGATGTCCTTCCTGAAAATCTGCAGGGTCCGGAAATTCCCATCGTGGAAGTTCCCGCTACTGCCTTCAACCTTGAGGAAATTCCAGGCCATGAATACCGGGTTGATATCCACCCACTTCTGCCAACGCGGTTGGAAAACCTCACGCTCCATGCGCTCATAGGCCTGCGCTGCCTGCTGGTCTGAGTGGGCGTAATCTATCCGAAAATAGAGCTGATCATGACTGTCAGGCCACTTCGGGGCATGCAGATCCATGAGCGTGTAGGCTGATAGACTGGAAATATCCCTGCCCTGGAACTGCATCAGCGAAAACATTTCCTTCCAGATCTCCATGGTGCCTTGCTTCCCATGAATGTTATCCAGGTAATTCTTTTCAAAGGGATGATTCTGGTCGTGATCAATGTCATCCGAAAGTACCCAGACCATGTAATCGGCATTCAGTGCATTCTCCCTGGCCTTCGCCAATCCCCATCCGTTGATAATGCCATCCGTAACCTGCTGCTGGAAGACGGGGAGCATTTTTCGCAACAGGGCTTCAAACCTGGCTTCGTTGGCCTCCGCCACCTCGAGATACCAGTGCTGTATGATGTTATTCGGTTTGCGTGCCGCCTTCATGCGCAGCTCGAGAGGCACCTCCGTCGGACTTGATGGGGCCGCTTCCTCGTGGTGATCGGCCTGGGTATTGACAGCCATGATCAGGGCAAAGGCTGTCGCAAATGTTCGCTTGAATATCTTCATCAATAACAAACACGTGATAGAACCGCCAAACGCCTCATTTTTTTGTAATTATCTTCTAAAACCAGGTTTTGAATGACGAAAAACCAGGGCATTTTCAAAAATGCCCTCAGCGGGCATCTGGATACCCATGGAGACAGCCGACACCTCCGGGGGTGTGCGAA
>JAAZXX010000454.1:3665-3959 GCA_014239995.1 Verrucomicrobiia bacterium | reverse complement strand
TCATCAGTGAAGAATGCGGCTGTTGTGGCCATCGTTCCGCCTCCGACGGGCTGGAACGCCACGGCATAGTTCTGGTTCGCAAAGGTATCGTCTTCTGCAAAGGTATTCGCCTCAATCACAAAAACACGATTGCCTATGACGCTGCTGAAAGGTTCCCAGTTATCCAGGTTATTATCATCTACTGAAAAGAGAATCGTGTCGTCAACCAAGCGGCCATCGGTGAGTTGTGCAGGTGTCGTGGCGCTGAGAGTGATCGCCAGTGCGGGTTGTGGTGGGATTGGGAAATCGTTTACG
>JAAZXX010000454.1:0-3655 GCA_014239995.1 Verrucomicrobiia bacterium | reverse complement strand
CGGGGTGGGTGACTTGAGCACCCTGGATGGCAATCCCGTCCCCGTCCGGATCCCCCAGCTCCAGGCCATTGGTGGCGCCGTCACCATCGGAGTCCAGTGCCGCCAGGGTTTCGCTCCAGAATGGCGCCCTGGAACTGCCGGTGATGGAGCGTACCGCTTCCCCGAAGGCTGTTCTAGGACCTCCTCCCGAAGACTTCATGTGGCAGTTTGCGCAGCGATTGACGTTGCCGTTAGGGATCATGGCCACACGAAAACTCCTGGCATTGGCTTCCTGATACCAGCCCACGGCAAATGTTACCCAGGCCAACTTGCAAAACATTCCCAGACGTCCGGTAAAAAATGATTTTTTCATAACATTTCAGCAAACTTACCCGGCATGGATTAAAACACTCGGGTTGCTTCATCTCATATTATGACGATTTCAAGACAGGTCAACCTTTGGATTGGGTGAAGTCCTTTTCTTCAAGCACATCCGCTGCGGGCACTCATGATGGGTAGCTTGCTGACTGTTCCCCGGCGATCTTGCTGATGGATGCTGTTGATCTTCACTTCAGGCGCTTTCCAGGTCGCTCAGAAGTGTTGCCGATGGTATTCATCGGCTGGAATGCGGGGGGTGAGACCGAGGCCAAGTTGCCTTCATTCAGGACATTCAACGCATCCACCGGTGTCGCGCAGGTGCTCGCTCGACGGTATGACGCGATGCGCTAGAGCCCTTGTTGTGAAACGATGTTTGATCCAACGGACTCCAACTTACTCCTTCTTGAGGTGAATGTCAGCGAAGTCCATGAACCTTAACCAGTCATACATCTGGATCGAATGACCGCCCTCACGAATGTGATATCCTACATCAGAATTCAATACGGGTTGCCGTATTTCAGGGGTCTTGGGAGATTTCAGGCCCGTTCCTCCCAGAAGCCTGTAGACCTCGCTTGCATGGTATGCCGAGAGATACTCTCCTCGTGAATCTGCCCAGGTATCCTCAGTTGAGCTGTGCACGTAAACCGGTCTTGGTGCGATACATGCCAGGAGCATGTGTTGATCAACGGGTAAATCATCCTCGTTTTCAACAAATTTCCAAGCGTTACGGCAGAGCCAGTAAGGAAAACGCGTGACCATCTTCTTGAGGGTTTCACCTGATTTACGTCGCCATAAGGCGGCTCCGGCGCAGCCTGATTGAGCGGAAATGGCCAAAGCAAAGCGCGTGTCCTGGGCCGCAGTCCAGAGTGTAGCCTTACCCATCTTGGAGTGGCCCATGATGGCGATCCGCGTATGGTCGATATCCGGGTCTGTTTCCAGATAATCCATCCCTCGGCTGGCACCCCATGCACAGGCGCTGAGTACACCCCATTCGTGGGCCTTTGGGAAACTTTGACCCTTGGGGTAGAATAACTTGTGGATCCCTTTCAGGAATTCCACCTCATTGTGTCCGACCAGGTCCTGTTGGTAGACGGCGCAGAATCCGTAACCGCGGTCGAAAAAATCACCTAATGGCCACCCGTTCTTGAGCCGACCGGGGTTTGAGGTGGAGGCATCAAAATCATTGGATTGCGTATTGTTAAAGCTATGTTTGAGAAAGGCTGGTACGGGTTTTTCTGCCTGATTGGGCGTGAAAACCAGGAAATGCATCGAAATCTTTCCGTTTTCATTGTCCAGATGGATTTTAACATCCTTGCGTGTGGCTTTTCCATTCATGAAATCGGGGTCCTTTTTGACCACTTCAAAGCTTACATTGACTGGATGAGCAGGTTGGGGAACACGCCCGTAGATCAGGCTGGAGAATAATGAAAGGATTTCAGGACGTCGAAGGTTATGCCATGCCTCAGGTGTGGTGATCGGCTTTCCCGTGGAAGAAACCAGCAACGGCGGTAGATCATAGCGCGGGATGCGGGATGCGTCATAGTTGACGTCCTTGTCATACTCCTTGGCTTCGCGTGACATGCCCGTGGGTTGGCCAACCAGAAGGATGATTAAAAACAATACAATCCTGTTCATACCGCATTTTGTCTTTCCTGACTTAGCTTCGGCAAGTGCAAAATGGCCACGATGCCATGTTACGTGGAATCGCTTCGATGAGCGCGGAGGCTCGATCGTCTCCCTTTGATACCGATCATCCAGAAAGCTCTGGGTTGTTGACCTGAGGCAGGATGCAGAGCTGAAAACATGCACGCATCGCCCGAATCATTAGATGTGACTGCCGTAGTGGCTGGCTTTGTGGGTTCTTCAATGTCAGGATACACCCCAAACGTGCGTTTTAAGCTAGGAAACTACACAGGTTCCAGCCGGGATTACACAAGGTCAGCTCCGTTCACCTCAGTAAACTAACTCAAGCTGGCATCACTTAGGGTAGGGGGATGCTTGAGAGTTACAAGAGGACCTTGGAACATTTCTGCTGGGCTGCCTGATCAAGGCCCAACGATGGCTGGGATGATTCCTGTGATCCAAAGAGTGACATAAGTCATTGATTGACCAGGGTTTGTTAGAGGTGTCCCTCTGACGAAATGTAAGCTCGGGGCATGGGAGGTGGGTGCTTGGACCATCCCGTTTCTCAAGCACGGGGCACGACGCTTCACGCCAAGAGAAACTGAAATGCAGCTCGACGAGCACCAGATTCTAAAACATTTGATGGAAAACCGTGTTCGGATTTCTGCAGCGGCCTGGCTTGTGGTCAAGGACGCTCATGCCGCCGAGGATATCTTCCAGAACGTCGCCCTCAAAGCCATCACACGCAAGGTTGAGTTTCAGGCACGGCCAGCCCTCATGTCCTGGGCATTCATCACGGCTCGACGCGAGGGAATTGATTGGTTGAGACGACATCGCCGGATGAGCACCGGGCTGGATGATGAGCTCATGGACTTGATGGATTTGGAATGGAGCAGGGCGTCCTCGAGCGGTCCACAGGTGGGCGCGCGTATGGAGGCCTTGTCGACCTGCCTGGAATCCTTGCCTGAGAAATCAAAAAACCTGTTGAATCTGCGCTATCACGATGGTTACAACTGTATCGAAATTGCCAAGCGTATTGGTATCGATTTGAATGCTGTCTACAAGCGTTTGTCTCGATTGCACCAAGGATTGAGGCATTGTATCGACCATAAGATCGAGAAAGTCCATTCAGCTTGATCCTGTCAGGAGAGATAACCATGGAACCTCCATCACATGACGCATTGCTTATCCGCTATCTTGACGGGGCTCTCGACGCCAGGCAAGAGCGTGAAGTGCAGGATCTGCTCAAGCGCAGTCCTGAAGCACGGGCTAGTCTCAGAAGCATGTCAGAATTGGCTGTAAGCGCAGCTGACCTTGCTGGAACACGTGCAGTGACTTCGGATCTCAGGGGTCGTGGTGCTGAACGGCTCCAGTTGCCATTGGAGAAAACTTTTATGGAAAGTTTTCTGAAGATTACCTTCAAGCAAGTGCTTCCACTGGTGGCTCTCATTGCCATGCTTGTCGTGGTGGTGCAGACTTTGTTGTCGCCATCTCCAGTCCGCCGACTTTCGATTGGAGAAGTGAGCAGTGCCTGTCAAATCTTCACAGCACACGGCTCTGTGCAAAATACCCTTGATCGAGGCATTGTCATCGCTGAGGGAGATACGATTGAAACCAGATCATGTGACTCCTCGTTGGATCTGCAGCTAGGTCAATCCTCTTTGCTTACTCTGGC
>JAAZXX010000453.1 GCA_014239995.1 Verrucomicrobiia bacterium | reverse complement strand
CCGTTTTGTGTTTGAACAATTGGCAGGTGATACGATCGGAGAAGACACCGCCACGGGCTTTCTGGTGGCAGCGCCCGCCCTGTTACCAGGGCAAATTGGAAAGGATGCTGCATCCATGCGACTCGCACGACAGGATGCGCTGGATGAAATCATCGTGACGACTGGTGAAACCTTACTGGGGATCAGCCTCGGGTGCGCACGCTGCCATGAGCACAAGTTTGATCCCATCTCGACATCTGACTATTACGCGTTCCAGGCCTTCTTTGCCGGGGTGGAATATGGGGATCGTCCCATCAGAAACCCTGTAGACAGGGAACGGGATCTCAGCGCACTGCGTCAGATAAACACGCGTATTGCGCTTACCCAAAGGCAACTCGACCAGATGGAACCCCTGGCACTTCCCATGCAGGGGAAAACCCCACCCCATCGCCGTCCCGTCAATGCCCTGCGCAATGTCGACCGGTTTGAAGCAGTGGAAGCACAATACGTGCGTTTCAGTATCGAATCAACGGTGGATGACAATCGTCACGAACCCTGTATCGATGAACTGGAAATCTTTACTGCTGGAGCTTCCCCGGTGAACATGGCCCTCTCCAGGCACGGCACCACTGTCAGTACTTCAGGAAATTTTTCAGACACAGGCAAGCATCAACTCAAACACGTTCACGAGGGTGTCTACGGAAATGAGCATAGCTGGATTTCCAGCGAAAAGGGACGCGGATGGCTCCAGCTGAAACTCCCAGAAATAGTCCGCATGGATCAAGTGGTCTGGTCACGAGACCGCACCGGTGGCTTCAAGGATCGCCTGGCAACCCGCTACCGGATTGAGGTCGCACGCATGCCTGGACAATGGATCACCGTGGCCGATTCCAGTGACCGTATCCCTTACGACACTCCGGGTGAGATCAATCAATCCACACCTGCCGGCATCAAGCTCCACAGCGACGCACAACGCTACCAAAAATTGCAGAAGGAACTCGCGATGCTCATCCTCAAGCGAAAGGTTCTTGAAGAGGATCCCTTGGTATACGGTGGTTTTTTCAAGGAACCCGACACCACCTATATCCTCCACCGAGGTGATCCCGAGCAACGCCGCGCAAAAGCTAAACCCGGCATCTCGAACGCCCTCGGCAACCTGAAGATTGAGGGAACAAGTAGTGACAGCGAACGACGCAGGGCTTTGGCAGAATGGATCACCCACCGAAAAAACCCCATGACCGCACGTGTCATGGTCAACCGTATCTGGCAGTTTCATTTTGGTCGTGGGCTGGTGAACACCCCCAATGATTTCGGGGTCAACGGCGCAAGACCAACACATCCAGAACTGTTGGACTGGCTGGCCATTGAATTCATGGAACACAACTGGTCCATCAAGCACATGCACCGGTTAATCCTGCTGTCCCGGACCTACCGTCAATCCCACCGTGTGCATGCATCAGGCATGGCAGTGGACACGGATGCAAGGTTCCTGTGGCGTTTTCCTACACGCCGTCTGGAAGGTGAGGCGATCCGTGACAGCATTCTCCGGGTCAGCGGACAACTGCACTTAAGAATGGGGGGCAAGGGATTTGATTTCTTCAAGAAAAGAGGAGGGCTTGATGGTTACCCCCCCATCGAGCAATTCGATGCGAACGGCATGCGGCGCATGGTGTATGCCCACAAGGTGCGTATGGAAAGGGTACCCGTTTTCGGTGCGTTTGACTGCCCTGATGCAGGGCAACCCATGCCCCGACGCAATCAATCAACAACAGCGGTGCAGGCATTGAACCTCTTCAACAGCCCCTTTGTTCTGGATCATTCAAGCGCACTTGCACAGCGTATACTGGGTGAGTTCCCGGGTGTATTATCCCCACGGGCACAGGCTATCAGGGCCTTTGAACATACTCTGGGGCGTACGCCCCAAGAAAGGGAGCTTGCGGGGGCTGCAGCACTGGTGACGGGAGAAGGATTGACAGCGCTCTGCCGTGTCTTGTTCAACAGCAGCGAGTTTCTTTTTATTCCATGAACGTACCAATGTCATCCCCTTACTCGGATAGAACATGCGGAAAAGCACTCCTCAACCGCAGGGGGTTCCTTGGCGAAACCGCCACCGGTCTTGGTGCCATCGCGCTCACGCACCTTCTGAGCAGGGAAGGCCTCATGGCCTCAGGGAAGGCTCTGGAGATCGACCCGGCACGGCCCCTCCGTGGAAGACATCCGCATTTCCAGCCAAAGGCCAAGAATGTGCTTGTCCTTTTCTGCGCTGGAGCCTGCAGCCAACTGGAGACATGGGATTACAAGCCGGCATTACTGCGTCTGGACGGCACTCCCATGCCGGGTGGACCTGCAGTCACCTTTCAGGGGCCGTCTGGTAACCTGGCCAGACCGCAATACCCTTTTCAAGCAAGGGGCCAGACCGGAAAAATGGTATCCGACATGCTGCCCCACCTGGCGAAGTGGACCGATGAACTGGCCTTTGTCCATACACTTACGAGCAAAAGCAACACCCATGGGCCAGCAGAAAACTTTCTGTCCACGGGTTTCGCCCTGGACGGCTTTCCAAGCATCGGGGCCTGGACCAGCTACGCCCTCGGCACGGAAAACGAAAATCTCCCAGCCTTCGTGGCGATCCCTGATCCAAGAGGCATTCCCCAGGCCAGCGTCAACAACTGGGGGCCCGGTTTCCTGCCTGCAGAATTTCAGGGAACACCCTTCAACATCAGAAACCCGATCGACAACCTGGCACGTCCCAAAAGCATCTCTGCCCGAGGAGATAAGGCAGCACGCGCCTTCCTGCGACAACTACAGGAGGAGCATCTCGCCACAAACCCGGGAGAAAACCAGCTCTCGGCGCGTATTGCCAGCTATGAGCTCGCCGCCCGCATGCAGCTCAGCGTCCCGGAAATCATGGATCTCTCTACAGAACCCGAGCACCTCCTCAAATCCTACGGTGCAAACGATACAGGCAACAAGGTCAAGGCAGACTTCGCAAAGAACTGTATCCTTGCCAGACGCCTGATCGAAAACGGTGTCCGGTTCGTCCAGCTGTTCAACGGAGCCTACGCCTCGGGAGGGGCGCTGAACTGGGATGGGCACAACAAGCTTAAAACGCAATACGACGTCCACGCAGAAATTTTCGATCAAGCGGCGGCTGCCCTCCTTTCGGACTTGCAACAACGTGGCCTGCTCGATGAAACCCTGGTGGTCTGGTGCACTGAATTTGGACGCATGCCCATGTTCCAGCAAGGAGCACAGGGGCGAGACCATAATCCTAAGGGTTTCACAGCCTGGATGACCGGAGCCGGCATCAAACGCGGAGTGAGCTACGGACGCACGGATGAGCTTGGTTATGAGGCGGTGGAACATACCTCCTCCATCCACGACCTTCATGCCACCATTCTTCACCTGCTTGGACTGGACCATGAAGCCCTGACCTACCGCCACAACGGCATCGAGCGGCGACTTACAGATGTACACGGCAACGTGCTGAAACCCCTGCTGGCTTGATCTCAATCCCTGCTGCTCGAAAGGAAATTCATGGGCTTTGATCTCGCCTAACCGCCCTATTTACCTAGCATCGTTCCAATGAAAGAACGTGTCGCTATCCTCGGGGCAAGCGATCATCCTGCCCGCTACGCCTGCATGGCAGGTGCCTTACTTCAGGAACATGGTTATCAGGTTGTCCCGGTCAACCCGAACAAGGCCCACATCCTTGGACAAGACTGCCTGCATAGCCTGGAAGAAACCGACGAGCCTGTGGACACCGTCACGGTTTATATCAATTCCACCCGATTCCAGGGACACCTGGATGCCATCCTGAAGGCAAAGCCAAGGAGAATCATTTTCAACCCTGGAACCGAATGCCCGGAAACCTACGGCTTGCTGGAGGACAAGGGAATTGAAGTCATCGAAGCATGCACCCTTGTCCTGCTGCACACCGGGCAATATTGAACCTTTCCTGAGGGGAATCAGCTTCGTCAATCATCA
>JAAZXX010000452.1 GCA_014239995.1 Verrucomicrobiia bacterium | reverse complement strand
TGTGCCCTCACCGGATACCACCACTGGAAACACCAAGGCCGGGCCTCGGAGGTCCTGGGGGATCTCGAAAACGGGTTCCTCGTCACGCTCAAGGACTGAGTTCAAACCAATATGCATACCCTTAGACTCCAACTAGTCTGGTTTAAACGGGATCTAAGGACTGAAGATCATGTGCCCTTGGTCTTCAGATATTCCCAGCTCCATCTGCTGGGAATCACCTATGAGTGCAGGTAAGTGTTGTTTCAGGATATCCTGCGCGCGGCGCCAGAAGGGGAAAAAACCTTTCATGGCCAAGGGGAAGAGCTGCCGATCCCAGCTCCGCTGTGCCAGCCTGAGCTGCACACCTTGCCTGGCGAGACTGCGCTCCACGTTCGGTAATCCATCTTTCACAGGGCCCACTGCAGGTGCATAGCTGATCACCGTCCGAAGTCCCTTCGACTGGGCCCACGTTCCCATGGAGACCTCTAGGTTATCAGTCTCGATGAGTTTGCCTTCACAGCCGAAATGATGCGAGGCCCGCGCCAAACCGTCGGAGAGCACCGAGCGGAGATGTTGTCTGCGAAGCGGGCTTAGCCCCATTCTGAGGTAGACCGCCTCGCAGTAAAAAGCGGCCACTGATGTGGGCTTGCCACTGCTCAAGGCACCTTGCTCCAGGAGACAATCATCCGGGTGGAGCCAGAGCCCGCATTTCTCCTGCGGCAGTGTAGACAAGGGAGAGGGGGGATGCCACGCAATTGGCTGGAGGTTTGTTTCGTCACTGAGAGTCGCGGGTTCCAGGTGGCCGTCCTGGAGTCGATCCAGACCGGATCGATCGGTGAGGTATTCGGGTCCACAGTAACGCAGGATGTTGGAGGCGCGCGCAAGGTAGGTCTTGCCTGGGGTCTGCAGGCCAGCCACCCAGCGCCAGCTCAGGGTGTTGCTTGCGGGATCCGCATCCAGCAGGTGTCGGAAGAAAAAATCCGCACCCAGTGCCCATGGCAATCGGGCTTCGTGGATCCAGAAGCTGGCCCACCACATTCGCGCATGGTTGTGAAGGTAACCTGTCTGACGCAATTCGTTGGTAAATCGGTCCATGATGGCTACCCCGGATTTGCCTCCCAAGATGGCCTTGCCCCGCGCCATCGTCTCGGACGAAGGCCTTTTTCGCCAAAACCTTACTTGGCGCCGGTAATCTTGCCAGACCTGTGGCCGCCTCTCAAGCCATCCTCTCCAGTAGGTTCTCCACAGCACTTCCTGGACAAATTTATCGACCTTGGCAAGCGGATACTTTGCCAGCACAGATTGGATCACCTCGGATTCCAGGATGAGTCGATAACGGATAGCCGAGGACAGGCGTGACACATAAGGATGCCCAGAGCTTACGCGGTTGCGTTTGGTATGGTAGAGGGGCAGTTTTTGAAGGCATGTCTGCAGTCGACTCCAGGCTTCATCCCGGCTTGATGGCATACCCTCAGTTATTGTGGAAGCGGTCATGCGCAAGCCATGGGTAGTGATACCTGTCGCAGGTGTGGACTTAGTTTTAAATCAGCCAGCCATTTCTCTGGAAAGGCCTCTCGCCCCAAAGAGGCCCCAAGTAAGCCACCCAGCACGACCCCACGGTGGCAATTGTCTCCACCAAGTTGCGTGTTGGAGATCAGGGCGTGAGGTAGTTCACGAGCGTATTTCCAGGCTAGATAAAGTGTGGCCGGAAAGGCTTCCTGTATGTAACAGGCGGTGCTGAAAACACTCCCCAGGATCTCATCATCACCCCGTTTTATCCAAGTTCTGGCTCGGCGAGCTGAGAAATGTTCTGTGGCATGCTTCTCGATGCCCTCACGCAGTTCTTGTCCCCGCAGGACATGCCACAGCACGCGTGTCAAGGAGTCGGCTGCCCGCAGAACATCTGGATGGGTGTGTGTCAGCGACACATGCAAGCGAACGTTTTTCAGAGTTGCTTCAAGCGGTTCTGATGTGACGGCCATGAGGGCTGGTACTGCGGCCAGTCCCCCGATATGATTGTCGTTGCTGCCGCAGGCGCGTAGTTTCCGGCCACGGGCATAGTGCGTGAAAAAATGGCGATGACACTCCTCCACGTAGGTGTCTTGATGTGATCCGGGTGTTAGCATGAATGTCCGGTAGCGTTCCAGGTAATCATCGGCGTCATAGCCCCCTTGCTCTTTCAGAGACGTTAACATCAGCATCACCAGTTGAAGGTTCAGGGTATTGTCTCCGGGGCGTAGGTGTTGATGGTAGTGTACCCCTCTTTGGCCCCAGTATGCTGCCTGTCCGTGAAGGATATCTGCTTTCGCATTCAATGGGGTGTAGCTTGAGCGCCATAGAATGCTGTCCGGGTGAGGAGACACCGGGCCGCGATACTTGGTGATCACTCCGTAGTCCCGGTGCATGGCCTGTCGGTCGTAATACCAGTGCACCGGCATGGCGAGCGCGTCCCCCACAAATCCTCCCCATAGCGCGCCTTGACGCAAGCTCTTCGTATGGTCTGCTTTTCTCATGCTCTCAAGCTACCCCCGGAAGGCCCGGTTTCAACCGTCACATGGTATTTTCCTGCATCGGGTGCGCCTCTCGGCCATGCCAGAGATCGTCGGTATGTGGACACTTGACAGTGTCTCGGGTGCGGGGAATGTTGAGTGACAATGCATTTTGATTCCATACTAAATCTCTTCTCGGGTTTCCCTCCAAACCTATCGGCTGCCGGGCCTCCCATGTTGTGTACATGCCCCTCTGGTTCGCACCTTGCTCCTACTGCTTAGACGCATTGCCCCATGTCGAACAGATACCTTGTTTTTGGCGCGACGGGTGGCATCGGTTCAGCCCTTTGTCGCTCCTTGCTTGCTTCCGGTCATCAAGTTGCGTTTTCCGCGCGCAATGCCGTCAAACTCGATGCGCTGGCATCTGAACTTGGAGGGCCGTCATGGGTGGCGGAGGCCACGCGCTGGGACGAGGTTTCACGGGTCGTCTCGCAAGCCAGTGAGTCGCTTGGTGGCTTGGACGGCGTTGCGGTGTGTGTGGGCTCTCTCCTGCTCAAGCCGGCACACCTGACCACGCAGGATGAATTCGAGGCGCTGGTACAAAGCAACCTCACCACTTCCTTTGGCGTGACTCGAGCTGCTGCCAAGGCGATGCTTCGAAGCGGTGGGTCCATCGTGCTGGTTGCCAGCGCTGCGGCCCAACTGGGGTTTGCCAACCATGATGCGATTGCTGCGGTCAAGGCTGGTGTCATGGGACTCACTCGGTCGGCTGCTGCGACATACGCCCCGCGCAACATCCGTGTCAACTGTGTGGCACCGGGGCTCGTCCAGACGCCCTTGGCGCAACCCATTCTACAAAACGAAGCCGCCAGGCTTGCCTCTGAGAAAATGCATCCGCTGGGGCGTTTGGGGGAACCTGCGGATATTGCCCGTGCCATGGCATGGCTGATGCATCCTGATCAACAGTGGATCACTGGCCAGACACTTGGCGTGGACGGGGGCCTGAGTAGCCTTTTGCCCAGGCAGAGGGCCTGAAACCAGATTCTGACCGCATACTGTTCGTGGCCATGCCTGGGTTGCTTTTACAAAGCTTTCCATGCCTAGCATGTCAGGTATTGCTGTTCCCCAAAAAGTGCGGCAACCATGAGAGGTGTCGAAAGATTCCCTTCCGGATTGGGATCCCTCACATTCAAATCCGAGCCTGCTGCGACATGCTGGCTCACCAAATCAACACTTCCAAGCACCACGGCTTCATGCAAGCCCACGCTAGGGGGAGCAGGCTTGGGCGCAGCTTTGCTCACCTCTTCAGAGGGAGAGCACCCCACGAGAGCGGCAATTGCAAGGACAAGACATGGGAAGATGGACGGGCATGGGTTTTTCATTATTTTGGGGAGTTTTAATTTGATAATCAGTAAGGTCATAAAGTGTAAACCGCATGGTTGTCAACGCTTGGGAACAGCAATACCTGACATGCTAGGCATGGAAAGCTTTGTAAAAGCAACCCA
>JAAZXX010000451.1:2390-3978 GCA_014239995.1 Verrucomicrobiia bacterium | reverse complement strand
ATCAGCGATATAACGAGAAACAGAGGCTGAACAGTTCACACTCGAGATGACGGCAACGTAATTGCGTGTTCCAGATTGGCGGCCCCCTCCTCTGTCAAATCCCATGAAAGACTGTCTATCTGAATGCTCCAGAAGCTGAGAAGCTTGATAGCACTTGCCAATCTGGTAATCCCGACCAAAACTACCCATCCCAAGGTTGTGAACATGCACTTGTTCCCCAGGACCTATATCGTTGGTCGCAAACCCAATGGTTTGACCATATTTCATGATCACCCCGCCCTTTGAAATCTTCTCCAAGGCCATCTTGTGACCTGCGGGTATGGTGCTCACGGCACGTAAATCACGATCCTCGAACCGAAAAATACTTCCAGCCTTGACCGTACGTTTCAGGACAACCACATGATCCGATGGATGCAGACGGATGGCGACTTCAGATAAAGGGAGACTCATGACGGGTGTGCATGTTGAAGAAACCCTGTCACCATGGCGAGGTAAAACAATCCATCGAACATCCGGCTGGAATCCCAGGGTTCCTTCGAGCCTTCATGGAGTATATCCGGAAAGTCGGTCATACCCACGGGTGGTAATGATGAATTTCCACTTGCCATCCGTGACGTGAGGGAATTTCATGTAGCCATGATGAACGAATACCTTGAGCGCGTCGTCAACCTGATTCCGGAAGACAGCCACCGTATCTACAACATGTCCATGGAAGAGGCTTGTGAACGGATCCTGTCCGGCAAACCTGAACGCGTCATGGGAATTGATGGCAGTTTTGCCCTGCTAGCCAAGCAAGGCAAAACCGTTCGTATGGCGCGGTCCATGGATTTCCCAATGCGTTATTTCCTGGCAAAGAGAGCTGAAGGCCCGACTTTGGTGATTGCTGACCGGATGGACACCATTCGTGACTGGCTAGAATCCGAGGGCCTGGGAGATCAATTTCACCCAAGCTATACCCGGATGGTCCCCGCGCACTACGTTGTGGAGATAGAACTCATTGGCTGCCCGGACCCAGACCCGGTCTACACACGTTATTTCGATCCCGGCAAGAACACGCAACCAAGAGACATGGAAACCGTTGGGCGCCACTATGTGGGGGCATTGGCTGAAGAAATCCGCAAATGGATTACCAGTATCCCCGCCAGTGAGCCCATTGGCGTCTGCTTTTCCGGAGGCATTGACAGTGGTGCTGTTTTTCTGACAACCCATCACGTCATGCAGTCCATGGGGACCCCATTAAACCGACTCAAGGCCTTCACTTTGAACCTTGGGGATGGCGAAGATGCCGCCCAGGCAAAGACATTCCTCCAACACACCGGGCACAGCCTCTTCCTGGAGGAGATTCATGGTAATGTTGGAGACATCGATGTCAACCAGACCCTGGAAATCATCGAGGACTACAAGCCACTGGATGTGGAGTGTGCCGCCGTGGGGATGCTGCTGCACAAGGGGATTCGAAGTCGCTATCCAGACTGGAAATACCTGATCGATGGGGACGGTGGAGATGAAAACCTCAAGGATTACCCCATCGAGGAAAACCCGGAACTGACCATCAAAAGCGTGCTCCACAATCAAATGCTTTACCATG
>JAAZXX010000451.1:0-2380 GCA_014239995.1 Verrucomicrobiia bacterium | reverse complement strand
TCATTGACATACAGCGGAGGTTTGAGTCGCTCCTACACCCGCACCTACGCCCCCTCAAAACACTTCGGATTTCATGGCTTCAGCCCATTCACCCGGCCCGCTGTCATCGAGGTTGCTGAGGGAATTCCCTATATCGAACTGACCGATTATGAGCATGACAAACTTTACAAGCTCAAGGGCAGCATGGTGGCAGATGGAATTCGAGCCATCACAGGTGTCAGTATGCCAGTCTACCAGAAGAGGCGTTTCCAACATGGGGTTGCCCCCCTGAATCAGCTGCGCGCAGCCGTGACAGATAAGGAATCCCTGCTTAGAGGTCGCTTCCACTCGATGCACCAGGTCCTGGCAGGAAATGGTAATGCCTAGACTCAAGGGCACCACGGGACTGTCCGGTTGAAAGCAATTATTTGAAAAGCTTTTCAAAGTCAGCTGATGATTGACATCGGCAGGTTCCCGCATCACATTTACAGGACGACATCACATCCATGAACAAATCCATAATTCATTATCTGTGTATAAGTTGGACTGCCATAGGATTGGCATCCACCATGCAGGGCGAGGACATCATTGATTTTTCACGACAGGTGAAACCTATTTTGGAGAGCACCTGTCTGAGTTGCCATAATTCGGACAACATCAAGGGTGAACTGCTCCTTGACACAAGGGCACATGCTATCGATGGGGGCGAATATGGGACGGCGCTGACACCAGGTGATCCGGATGAAAGCGCACTCTACACCCTGACAATCCTGGACCCTGACGACGACGATATCATGCCCCCCAAGGGAGACCCCCTCACGAGAGAACAAACAGACATCTTGAAGATCTGGATCGAACAAGGTGCCACCTGGCCCGATGAGGAAATCCTCAAGACAGCGCAGCGCCTGGATTTTGTCGCGGACGTGCAACCGGTCCTGGAGCTCAACTGTGTGAGCTGCCATCGAGAAGGCCATGCCGATGGTGACTTGCAACTGGACATTGCAGAAAAAGCCTTTGCAGGAGGCAAGTCAGGACCTGCCATCATTCGAGGACGTTCGAGTCTAAGCCCCCTTTATACATTCACCATTCTTCCTGAAGACCATGCAGACCTGATGCCGCCAGCCAAGAAGGATGGGCCCATGTCCAGTGCTGATGCCGATAAGCTGAGATTCTGGATTGATCAAGGTGCGCAATGGCCCGAGGGGCTTACACTGGTCCCCCGCAAGGCAGACAGTGGTCCCACCGGAGCCAACATGGAACTTGTGAGTTCGATGCACGAACGCATAACTTCAAATAAAGTCATCAAGGAGGAGTCCCTGATGGAGGATTACAGTGAAAACATCACAGGCACCCAAATCGGCTTTGAAATGGTCGCGATCAAGGGTGGCACCTTCAAGATGGGAAGTCCCACATCAGAGGAAGGTCGCCGTGAGGATGAGGGTCCCCAGGTCGAGATCAATGTTTCGCCTTTCTGGATGGGCAAGTATGAGGTGACCTGGAACGAGTATGAGTTGTTCATGTATCCCGAGGAAATGGCACGACTCCTCAATGCGGGTGATGATTATCACGACCCCCTGGCCGATGAGGTCAGCAAACCTACCAAACCCTACGTTGAAATGAGCTTTGGCATGGGCAAGGATGGTTACCCGGCAATCAGCATGACCCAGCACGCTGCTGCAAAATATTGCCAGTGGCTGAGTGCCAAGACCGGACATTTCTACCGATTGCCTACCGAGGCGGAATGGGAATATGCCTGTCGGGCAGGGACAAGCACCGCTTTCTGGTTTGGAAACAGTGGCGAGGACATCGGCGATTATGAATGGTATGCCGATAATGCGGATTTCAAATACCAGAAGGTTGGCACCAAAAAAGCAAATCCATGGGGACTTTACGACATGCATGGCAATGTGGCCGAATGGGTACTGGATGCCCATTCCAAGGATGGGTATCAGGCTTTTGAAGGCGAGTCCATCACCGACCCTTGGACCGTGGCTGACACACTCTATTCGCGCAGCGTTCGGGGTGGATCGTGGGACGACTACCAGGATGCCATGCGCAGTGCTGCCCGCAGGGCATCCCATCCGGATTGGAAAATGCAGGACCCTCAACTACCCAAAAGTATCTGGTATCTAACAGATGCCCAGATACTTGGAATCAGGGTTGTGCGTCCCCTGATGGTTCCTGACAAGGAACAAATGGCCCTTTACTGGAACAACCTGTCAGAACGAGATTAATCTCGCCATTTGAGCGCGATTAGATTAAGCATAAGCCTAGACCCAGCAACAACACGTTCACTTCACTTTGGACAGTGAAGCGCATCTTAAGCCAATAATTCTATGAAAGAAGAAAAGATAAAACAGGATTCGGCGACACGCAGGCATTTCCTGAGACAATCTTCAAC